>JAVVEP010000003.1 GCA_032250735.1 Gammaproteobacteria bacterium | reverse complement strand
GGGCCGATTTCCCATCAGCGCAGTAGATTCTTCCATAGTCCGACAGGCTCCTAGGAGCCTGTCCGCTCCGCCTCGCGATAGGAGACCATGCGCTGTCGTTCTTCATCCCACAGGCAGGAGCGGAAGCAGGCGATGATGTCCTTCGGCATGAGGGAGGTGGTGACCGGTGACTGCAGTTCGGGAATGGCGGCCATCGCCTCGGGCAGGCGGTAGAAGGGGATGCGCAGGTTGAGGTGATGGATGTGGTGATAGCCGATGTTGCCGGTGAACCACTGCATGATCCGGTTCAGGCGCATGTAGCTCGACGACTCCAGGGCGGCGCGATAGAAGGTCCAGGACTCGGGCGAGATGATGTGCATGCGCTTAAAGCTGTGCTGGGCAAAAAACAGATAACTGCCGAGGGCGGAGGCGATGGTCAGCGGCAGCAGCATCACAAACAACACCACGTCGAAGCCGCCGACGCCCCACAACAACGCCATCAGTCCGCCGTGGGCCACCAGCACCAGGGCCGAGTCCCAGTGTTTTTTGGGATCGTTCAGCAGCGGCAGCAGACAGATGTTGATGGCAAAGATGGTGAGGTAGCCAAACACCACCACCAGCGGGTGGCGCTGAAAACGATACATTGCCCGTTCCGAGGTGGATGCCTCGCGCCACATTCTTGCGCTGATTATCGGAAAGGCGCCCACACTGGCGGCGCTGATCTTGCCCACATGGCCGTGATGATAGTTGTGGCTCTTGCGCCAGGAGCGCGGCGGGGTGAGGGCGAAGGTGGCATACACACGAAACAGCAGCCAGGCGAGGCGTGAGTCCCGCAGAATCGACCCGTGCATATAGTCGTGATAGGTGATGAAGGCGCGCACCATCAGCAGTGCGCTGAGCAGGGACAGCAACAGCCGCAGCGGCCACCAGGGGGCCGTGCCTGCACCGACCAGCGCGGCGAGGGTGAGGCTAAAGGTCAGGCCCACCTCCCACCAGCTGCGGGCCACCGATTCCACCGCGAAGGGCTCGGTGGCCGCCAGCAGATCGCGCCCGACCCGGTGGCCGGTGCTGCGCTGGGCGCGCACCGGATCGGCCGGGGCGGTGGTGTCGTCCTGTTCTTCAAAGGTGTGTGATTGCATGGATAGTAACCTGTCGCGCATACCTCAACGAATAGCGCGGGTGGGTGGATGCTGCAAGAAACTCGGCAATAAACGCTGGAATAAATACTGCAATCGATAACGCAAAAGCACGGGTAATCGATAGCCATTGCACCAGACAGCGGCCCACTGGCCTGCCCGGATTCGACTATCATTGATAGACCATGAAACCGATTGCCCCTGTCGTTCTGTTCATCGTGCTATCAGCGCTTGCCGGCTGCGCCAGCCAGCCCCCGGCACCGATACGCAAGCTCCCGGCGGGCGATCCGTCGGTGGCGGCGGTGCGCGCGAATCTCGGCGGTTCGGAGAATGTGGAGGTGCGTTGGGGCGGGGTGATCACCCGGGTGGACAACAGGCCGGACCAGACCTGGGTCGAGATCATCAGCCGGAAGCTGCAAGCCAACGGTCGCCCACAGCCGCAGGGCGAGAGTGGCGGCCGCTTTGTCGCCAGCTTCCAGGGCTTTGCCGATCCGCTGGTCTATCAGCCGGGACGAGAGCTGACGGTGCGGGGTACGGTCGAGGGACAGACGACCCGGCTGATCGGCGAGTATGAATACCATCTGCCGGTGGTGGCGGTCACGGGCTTTCATCTCTGGGCGCCGCAGGCGGAGCCGCTGCACTATGACGACGATCCCTTCTGGTGGCGCTATGATCCCTGGCCCTATTACCCCTGGCCCTACTATCACTGGCCGTATTCGCCGTATTACTGGTAACGATTGTTGGTAACGATTGCTGGGAACGATTATTGGTAACAAGAGGCACCTGTCATGAGAGTCCTGCACCCTGTCCTGTTTCTACCGCTGGCCCTGTTGCTGCACGCCTGTGCCGCCACGCCGGATTTTGACACCACCGGTATCGACACCCGCCTTACCCCGCAGCGGGCGGTGGACAATATTCCGGCGGCACAGGGTACGACGATCCTGTGGGGCGGTGTTATCATTGCCAGCAGCAATCTCAGGGACGTCACCCAGTTCGAGATTCTGGCCTATCCACTGGATGACAATCAGCGGCCGGATGTCGGGCAAAACCCCCTGGGCCGTTTCCTGGCAACCCGCAGCGGCTATCTGGAGACCGCGGATTATGCCCAGGGCCGTCTGCTGACGATAAAGGGTTCCGTGGTGGACAAGCGCGTCGGCCGTATCGGTGAGGCCGACTATGTCTATCCGCTGGTCACGATCGAGCAGCTGCACCTGTGGCCAGAGGGGGGTGGTGATACCGAGTCTCGGATCCAGTTCGGTATTGGCGTGATGTTTCACAATTAACTCCGCCGTTCCCGCCAGGATCGCGGGGCAGGCATAGTATACGCGTGCTGCCCCCGCGAGCCGGCTATGCCACTGCCGATCAACCGTAGCCGTAACAGACCCTGATACCATGCCTATGAAAAATCGCAGAACTGTATTGAAGAGTCTCCTGCTCGGCCTGCCGCTGGCGATGTTTGCCCGCCTGTTGCGCGCCGGACCGCCAACGCCGCCCGAGACCGAGGGTCCCTTCTATCCGCTGTCCGCGCAGAAAGACCGGGATTTCGATCTGACCCGGGTGGAGGGGCGGACAGGGGTTGCCAAGGGCAGGGTGATTATCATTCAGGGACGGGTGATGGATACCGAAGGAAAACCCATCGAGGATGCAACGGTGGATCTGTGGCAGGCGAATGCCGCCGGGCGCTACCGGCACCCCCGGGATCGCAACCGGGCGCCGCTGGATCCCGACTTCCAGGGCTGGGCGATAGTGCCAAGCGGGCGCGAGGGAGGGTTCCGGTTCAAGACGATTTTTCCCGGGACCTATCCCGCCGCGGAGCACTGGCTGCGGCCACCGCACATCCACTTCAAGGTAACTAAAAGTGGTTATGTCAGGCTGGTCACGCAGATGTATTTTCCCGGCCAGCCGCTCAATGATGCGGATCTGTTGCTGATGCAAAAGAGCGATGCCGAGGCGGCGCAGATGATCGCCACCAGAATACCGGACAGCGAGTCCGCTGGACTGGAGACCTATGTCTACAATATTGTCCTGCAGCAAGCAGATGCCGCAAATGCAGAAGCTCGCGTGGAGATAACCTCATGAGCAGCCCTTCCATCAAAGGCATCACGCCGATCGATTTTCAATGGCAGACCAGTGACCCGTTTCTGTTCTGTGCCTACCATCGCGATTTTTATCCGCCCGGCAATGCCGAGGCCGGCCCGCAGGCCTCGTTGGCGGGCCGCAATATCGGCATGGATTTCGAGATCCGGGATGGCTGGCGCATGTATCATGGCGACCGGGTGCCGGGTTTTCCCGTGCATCCGCATCGTGGATTTGAAACGGTGACCGTGGTGCAGAAGGGGCTGGTGGATCATGCCGACTCCATGGGTGCGGCCGGACGTTATGGCGGCGGCGATGTGCAGTGGATGACCGCGGGCAAGGGTGTGCAGCACTCAGAGATGTTTCCGCTGCTCCAGCGTGAGCAGGACAATCCGCTGGAGCTGTTTCAGATCTGGCTAAACCTGCCGGCGGCCAACAAGCTGGTGGAGCCCCACTTCTCCATGTTCTGGGCGCAGGACATTCCCCGGCGTGTGTTCGAGGATGCCAACGGCAGGCTGACCACGGTGGAGGTGATCGCCGGTACGCTTGACGGCGTCCAGGCCTTGCCGCCGCCGCCCGATTCATGGGCGGCGACGCCAGACAACCAGGTGGCGATCTGGACTCTCGTGCTGTCCGCCGGCGCGCGCTGGGTGTTGCCGGCATCGGTGGACGGCCTGAGTCGGGCGCTGTATTTTTATCGGGGCGCTAGCTTGCAGGTGGATTACGAAAATGTGGCGGCGATGCACAGGATCGATCTGCAGTCCGATCTTGATGTGGTGCTAGAGGCCGGCGAGGAGGAATGCCGCCTGCTGTTGCTACAGGGCCGGCCGATCAACGAGCCCGTGGCGCAGCATGGCCCCTTTGTCATGAATACCCAGGACGAGATCCGCCAGACCATCCATGACTACCGGAAAACCCAGTTCGGGGGCTGGCCCTGGCCGAGGCCCGATCCCGTGCATGACGAGCGGGGTCGCTTTGCGCGCCATGCCGACGGCACCGAGGAAGAGGCGGAGTGAGCGATGAAGGCGATCGCCCTACGTCATTGACGATACGAATAAAACCAGCGCAAGGATACGGCTGCGAACGACAAGAACAATAACAAGCAAGAATAAACACTGACCAACGAGATGAATCCATGACCAATAACGATATTCTGCGCCGCCTGCGCTACACCTTTAAGTTTAACGATGCCAGGATGGTTGCCCTTTTTGGACTGGCCGAATATGAAGTGCCGCGGGAACAGGTCACGCGTTGGCTAAAACGTGATGAAGACCCGGAGTATGAAAACTGTGGCGACACCGCCCTGGCCGCCTTTCTCAATGGCCTGATCATCGACAAGCGGGGCAAGCGAGAGGGGGAGACGCCCAAGCCGGAGAAGAAGATCAACAACAATATCGTCTTCATGAAAATAAAGATCGCCCTCAACATGCAGGCCGAGGATGTGTTGGCGATCATGGATCTGTCAGGCCTGAGCATCAGCAAGCATGAACTGAGTGCGTTGTCGCGTCGTCCGGACCACAAACACTATCGTGAATGCAAGGATCAGATCCTGCGTAATTTCCTCAGCGGGCTGCAGATGAAATACCGCGATCAGCCGGAGGCAAAGGCGGCAGTGTCGCCAAAGACGGTGGTGTCGCCGTTGTATAAATCAAAAGACAAGTCGAAAGATCAGGCGAAAGACAAACCGAAGGCCAAACCGACAGCCGAAGCGAGAGAGACAGCAAAGCCTGGGCCGGCAAATTCACCGTACGCCAGATCGCGGCCGGGAGCAAAGCCGAAACCCTCGGCAACGCCCAGGGCAAAACCCGCGGCAAATCCCAAGGCAAAGCCTGCGACGACAAAACCGAAGCCAAAGCCAAAACCCGGGGCGAAATATAAGGGTGCCGATCGCGGCTGAGGCAGTGGGCCGCTATGGTTAGAGCTTAAATTCGGCCACCACCGGTGCATGGTCGGAGGGCCGTTCCAGTTTGCGCGGTTCCCGATCGACATAACTGGCCGTGCAGCGCCGGCTCATCGCCGGGCTGGACAGCAACAGGTCGATGCGCATGCCATGATTGCGGCGAAAGCCGGCGGCGCGGTAGTCCCACCAGCTATAGGTCTCGGGCTCCTGTTCAAACAGGCGGAAGGTATCGCTCAGTCCCAGATCCAGCAGGCGCTGTAATGCGGCGCGCTCCAGCGGGCTGGCGAGGATCTTGTCCTTCCAGCCGACGGGGTCCCACAGGTCGCGGTCATCGGGGGTGATGTTGAAGTCGCCGACCACCACCAGCCTTTCGTGTTCGGCCAGTTGCGCGGCAATGTATTTTTCCAGCGCCGCCAGCCAGGCCAGTTTGTAGGCGTACTTTTCCGAACCCACTTCCGATCCATTGGGCACATACAGGTTGAGAAAACGCACCGCGCCGCCGGGGTGCTGGACGGTCGCGCCGAGCACCCGCCGCTGGGGATCCTCCAGGCCGGGCAGATCGGTGACGATGTCGCTGATGGGAGTCTTGCTCAGCAGCGCAACGCCGTTGTAGGTCTTCTGTCCCGCAAAGTGCAGGTGATAGCCGGCCGCCTCGATGGCCTCCAACGGGAAGTTGTCATCAATGGTCTTGGTTTCTTGCAGGCCGAGGATGTCGGGCTGCTGTGCGGCGAGCCAGTCCAGCAGATGGGGCAGGCGGACCTTGAGGGAATTCACATTCCAGGAGGCGAGTTTTAACATGGCTTCTAATGGCTTCTATTTATGGTTTGGCCGGTATGGGGCGGGGGGCAACCGCGCGAGCGCGATGTGCTTAATAGATTCTGAAACCACCATGGCGTCGGCGCAGGCGGCGATCCAGCCACAGCAGTCCCGCCACAAAACCGATTAACAGCGCGCTGAACAGGCCACCAAGAAACCATTCGATGGCCACGCTCCAGCGGCCACTGGATACGGGCGGATCCATGTCAACTGCCGGCGAGGCTGGTTCGGTGCTGGTGTCGGCAAGGGTTGCGGCACTGGCGGTCTGCAGCAGGGTAGTCTCCTGCTGCTCGTTGACCAGCAGGGCGGCGGCGAGGCGCTGTTCCAGATCCTGGTTTTGGGTGCGCAGTTTTTCCAGTGTCTTCTGGCTGTCGCCGGTCTGCTGGCCGAGAGACTTGAGTTTGGCCTCGGCCTGATCGGCACGATCGCGGGCCTTCATCATCTCGATCTTCATCCAGCGGGCATCCTGGGCCTGCTTTTTGAGGGCCTCGATCTCTTCGTCGTTGACTTCGGCGCTGTTGTTCCCGGCGCTGCTGGCCAGCTGTTCCTCGAGTTCACGAAGCCTGGCCTCGGTGAGCTTGGAGGCGGCGAGCAGTTCCAGATATTCCAGCTGGGTGGGTTTTTCGTTGGTGAGAAAGGTGGAGTTGATCCAGCCGGTGACATTGTCGGCGGTGCGTATGCGGGAATATTTTCCGTCCGCCACCAGCACTTCCACCGAGCTGCCGCTGGGCAGGCTTTTCAGCAGGGTGCCCTGGCCAAAGCGCTCGGAGCGCACCTCCGCGACGATCTTGTCGGTAACGAAGGCGGCCTGCAGCACGGCCGGCAGACACAGCATGAGGCCGATGAAGGCCGCCGGCCTGTTGTAACAACAAAGTGTGCGAAAAAGAGTGTGATAGTGGCTGCGTGGTTTCATTGCGTACAGTCCATGATGTGATGCGCGGTTACTCAAGCCCCGGTCTGCGCCGGGTGATAAAAAAACGGCTGCCCGGGTTGCGTTACTGGATACCCGAATGGCGCAGCAGGGCGTCTATTTCTGGTTCGCGGCCACGGAATTCGATAAACAGATCCATGGGGTCGCGTGCACCACCCTGTTCCAGCACCGCCTCCAGAAAGGCCAGCCCGGTGTCCCGGTTGAAGATACCGGTCTCTTCGAACTTTGAGAAGGCATCCGAGGATAACACCTCCGCCCATTTGTAACTGTAATAACCGGCCGCGTAACCGCCGGCGAAGATGTGCGAGAAGCTGTGCTGAAAACGGTGATAGTCGGGCGGCCGGATGACGGCCACCTCGGCGCGCACCTCGTCGAGGATCTCCTGCACCCGCGCGCCCTGTTGCGGGTTGTATTCCGCGTGGATGCGGAAGTCGAACAGGGAAAATTCGAGCTGCCGCACCATCTGCATGCCGGCCTGGAAATTCTTCGCCGCGATCATCTTGTCGAACAACGCGTCGGGCAGTTGCTCGCCGCTCTGGTAGTGCTGGGCGATGAGATTGATGGCCTGTGATTCCCAGCACCAGTTTTCCAGAAATTGACTGGGCAGTTCCACCGCATCCCAGGGCACGCCGCTGATGCCGGAGACCGCCAGCACGTTCACCTGGGTCAGCATGTGATGCAGGCCGTGACCGAATTCGTGAAACAGGGTGATGACCTCGTTGTGGGTGAACAGCGCCGGGGTATCATTGATCGGCGCGGAGAAGTTGCAGGTGAGGTAGGCGACCGGGAGCTGGATGCCGTTCGCGGTTTCGCGGCGCGCGATGCACTCGTCCATCCAGGCGCCGCCGCGTTTGTTGGGGCGCGCGTACAGGTCGAGATAGAAACGCCCGCGGGGTTCACCCTCGCGGTCATGGATCTCGAAGGCGCGCACATCGGGGTGCCAGGTATCGACCTCCTGCAGCTCGTGGATCTCCAGACCGTACAGGTGATTGACCACCTCGAACATGCCGCTGACCACGCGCGCCTCGGGGAAGTAGGGCTTGAGGTCCTCCTGGCTGATGGCGTAGCGGTGCTGGCGCAGTTTTTCCGAGGCGTAGGTGATGTCCCAGGGCTCCAGAGGGTCGAGGCCGAGCCGGTCGCGGGCGAAGGCCTTCAGTTCGTTCAGCTCCTCCTGCGCCATGCCCAGCGAGCGATCGGCGAGGTCGCGCAGGAAGGCGGTGACCTTCTCCACGCTGGGGGCCATCTTGGTGGCCAGCGAGCGCTGCGCGTAGTTTTCAAAACCGAGCAGCTGGGCGAGCTCGTGGCGCAGGGCGAGAATCTGTCCCATCAGCGGCGTGTTATCGAACTGGCCGGCGTTGGGTCCCTGATCCGAGGCGCGGGTGGCGAAGGCGATGTACATCTCCTCGCGCAGGGCGCGGTCATCGGCATAACTCATCACGGCGAAATAGCTGGGGAATTCCAGGGTGAACAGCCAGCCCGTCTGTTGTCTCTGCTCGGCGGTCTGTCTGGCCATGGCGATGGCGGAGTCCGACAGACCGGCCAGGCGACCCGGGTCCTCGATGAGGATGCTCCAGGCCTGGGTGGCGTCCAGCACGTTCTCCGAGAACTTGGCAGTGAGGCCGGACAGTTCCTGTTTGATGGCCATGTAGCGCTGTTTTTTGTCCTCGGGCAGGTCCACGCCGGAGAGCCGGAAGTCGCGCAGGGCGTTGTCGATGGCCCGTTGCTGGGCGATGCTGAGCCGATCGCCCTCGTCCTTCTGCACCGCGAGGAAGGCGGCAAACAGACGCCGGTTCTGGCCGATCTCGGTGGCGTACTGGCTGAGCTTGGGCAGGCAGGCATTATAGGCCGCGCGCAGCGCCTCGCTGTTGACCACCGAGTTCATGTGGCTGACCGGCGACCAGGCGCGGGCGAGGCGATCCTCGAGATCCTCCAGCGGGCGCATGATGTTGTCCCAGCCGGGCGTGACGTCATTGGCCAGCAGGGCCTCGATGGCGGCGCGGTTGTCGGCCAGGATCTGCTCGATGGCCGGCTCCACATGTTCGGGTTTAATGGCGCTGAAGGGGGGCAGGTCGGTCAGCTGTAGCAGGGGGTTGGAGGCGTTATCTGGCATGATGTTAAGTGTAGCGTGTTCCCGATGGCTGGGGCCGGGTCCGAAAAAGACGCGGCGATGGTTGAGAGTACAATGGTTCCAGGTACGATGCTTCCAGGTACGATGGTTTCAAGAACAAAGCGCAATAGATGTTACCCTAACGGGTCCCCAGTACGCCAACGGCGAGCCACTAAACATGATGACCACCGATACCGATCCCACCCACGCCTACGCCCTGTTGACCCCCGACGCGGTGCTGGATGCCGTGGACAGCGTTGCGCCGCTGGTCGGCGGACACAGTGACGGCCGGCAACTGGCGCTGAACAGTTACGAGAACCGCGTCTATCAGGTGGGCATTGAAGAGGCCGCGCCGGTGATCGTCAAATTTTACCGGCCCCAGCGCTGGACTGATGCGGCGATCCAGGAGGAACACGATTTTGCCGCGCAGCTGGCGCAGGCCGAGATCCCCGCCGTCGCCCCGCTGCGGGATGCGAGCGGGCGCAGCCTGTTCGAGCATGGCGGATTTCGCTTTGCGCTGTATCCGCGGCGCGGGGGCCGCACCCCGGATCTGGAAAACCCCGATCACCTGCTGTGGGTGGGACGGTTTCTGGGCCGCATCCACGCCATCGGCGCCACCAGCCCGTTTCGGCATCGCCCCTCCCTGAGTATCGACAGTTTCGGCCACGAGCCGTTTCGCTACATCCTGTCCACGGGTTTTGTGCCCGACGACCTGCGCGAGGCCTATACGACCCTGGTGGAGGATGTGCTCAAACAGGTGGTAATCGGTTTCGAGCGGGCGGGCGCGCTGGAGGGCAAGGTGCTGTCGCTGCGCCTGCACGGCGACTGCCACCCCGGCAATATCCTGTGGACCGACGACGGCCCGCACTTCGTGGACTTTGACGACGCACGCATGGGCCCGGCGATACAGGATCTGTGGATGCTGCTGTCGGGCGATCGTCGGCAGATGACCGGCCAGCTCGACGAACTGCTGGCGGGCTACAGTGAATTTATGGATTTTAATCCCCGCGAGTTACACTTGATCGAGCCGCTGCGCAGCCTGCGCATGATCCATTATTCGGCGTGGCTGGCGCGGCGCTGGGATGACCCCACCTTCCCCATGCACTTTCCGTGGTTCGGCGAGGCGCGCTATTGGGAAGAGCAGATCCTGGCCCTGCGCGAGCAGGCGGCGATCATGATGAACGAGGCGCCGTTGCAGTGGATGGGCTAAACAGAAACTTTTTCAATCGCCTGTTATGGCTGCAGGCAAGTAGGGTGTACCCACCGGGGCATAAAGGCATTGCCCACCATTAAAGATTTAAACAATGCGTGATGGGTGGGCGGTGCCTTTATGCCCCGGTGGGTACGCCCTACGCAAACGTGACCTTTAAGAAGGTAAGGAGTCGCTATGAGCAAACACTATGACCTCATTGCCATCGGCGGCGGCAGCGGCGGCCTGTCCGCG
The DNA here is from genome assembly GCA_032250735.1 of Gammaproteobacteria bacterium. Lineage (NCBI taxonomy): Bacteria > Pseudomonadati > Pseudomonadota > Gammaproteobacteria > Gammaproteobacteria bacterium. The sequence continues at coordinate 184,522 of JAVVEP010000003.1, read as the reverse complement.
GCGGAGCGCGGCGCGGTCTACGGCGCCCGCTGCGCGGTGATCGAGAGCGCCAAGATGGGCGGTACCTGCGTCAATGTGGGCTGTGTGCCGAAGAAGGTGATGTGGTACGGCGCGGAGATGGCGCAGGCGCTGCGCAATGCCTCCAGTTATGGTTTTGACATCAATGTCTACGGCTTCAAATGGGCCAAGCTGGTGGCGGCGCGCGAGGCCTACATCAAGGGCATCACCGACTGGTACGGCAATTATCTGGCGGATTCGAATATCGATGCGATCCAGGGTAGCGCCCGTTTTGTGGATGCCCGGACGCTGGAGGTGAACGGCGAGCACTACACCGCCGACCACATCGTGATCGCCCCCGGTGGGGTGCCCACTTTGCCCGACACCCCGGGCGCGGAACTGGGCATCACCTCGGACGGTTTTTTTGCGCTCACCGAACAGCCCAAGCGCGTGGCGGTGGTGGGGGCGGGCTATATCGCCGTGGAGCTGGCCGGGGTGCTCAATGCCCTGGGCAGCGATGTCGATCTGCTGCTGCGCCGGCAGCATTTTCTGGCCGAGTTTGATTCGATGTTGCGCGATACGCTGATGGAAGAGATGAGCAACGACGGCGTGAATATCATGTCAGGCGTGACCGTGAAGAAAGTGGAAAAAGCAGAAGATGGCACGCTGACCCTGCAGTTTGAAAACGGCCAGCAGCTGACCGAGATCGATCAACTGATCTGGGCCATCGGCCGTAGCCCCAATACCGGGCCGCTCAACCTGGCCGCCGCCGGCGTGGAACAGGATGCGCGCGGCTATATCCCCACCGATGCGTTTCAGAACACCAATGTGGCCGGTATCTACGCGGTGGGTGATGTGACCGGTCGCGCCCAACTCACCCCGGTGGCCATCGCCGCGGCACGGCGGCTGGCGGACCGGCTGTTCAATCAGCAGACCGAGCGCCGGCTGGATTACGATAACATTCCCACGGTGATGTTCAGCCACCCGCCCATTGGCACCATCGGCCTGACCGAGGAGCAGGCGCGTCGTGAACACGGCGATGCGGTAAAGGTGTATCAGACCCGCTTCACCGCCATGGCCCATGCCTTTACCGCGCACCGGCCCACCACGGCGATGAAGCTGGTGTGTGTCGGCGCGCAGGAAAAGGTGGTGGGGGTGCACGTCATCGGCCAGGGTGCCGACGAGATGTTGCAGGGTTTTGCGGTGGCCGTGAAAATGGGCGCCACCAAGGCCGATTTCGATAACACCGTGGCCATCCATCCCACCAGCGCCGAAGAGCTGGTGACCTTACGATAGTGCTAAGTGCGTAGGGTGTTGTACCCACCGGGGCATAAAGGCACCGCCCACCAGAAAACAGCTCGGGCGGGTACGGTGGGCAATGGCCATTACCCTACGAACTACAAACTAACGGTATTCCGCATTTTAAAAAGATAAAAACCGCAAAGGCCGCAACGGCACGCGAAGAATTTAAAAACAAACCTTTGCGGGACTTTGCGATCTTTGCGGTTAATAATTCATTGCATTAAGACTGGTGGGCAGCCGCGTGGGCACAGAAAACGTGCCCACCCTACAAACTGAGATAGACGCCGTTCATGAACGATAAACACCATGCGATCCGCCCCTTCCAGGGCGTCACTCCCACCATCGGTAAGGGCGCCTTCATTGATGACACGGCGCTGGTGATCGGTGACGTGCAGCTGGGGGCGGACAGTTCGATCTGGCCCATGACCGTGATGCGGGGCGATGTGAACAGGATCCGCATCGGCCGGCGCAGCAATATACAGGACAGCAGCGTGGTGCACGTCACCCACCCGCACGCCGACCTGCCCGAGGGGCACGCGGTGGTGGTGGGCGACAATGTGACCGTCGGACACCGGGTGATCCTGCACGGCTGCACGGTCGGCGATCACTGTCTGGTGGGCATGGGCTCGACCATCATGGATGGCGCGGTACTGGAACCCTTTGTGCTGCTGGGCGCCGGCAGTCTGGTGTCACCCGGCAAGGTGCTGGGGGGTGGCTATTTGTGGCTAGGCAGTCCGGTGCGCAAGGTGCGACCGTTGACGGAGGAGGAGCGCCAGTGGATCGCGCATTCCGCCCAGCACTACGTGGATCTGAAGGACCAGCACCTGAAAGGCAGCTGAGTGCCTGTCGGTGCAGGGTGCCTGTTGATGCAAGGTGCCTGTCGGTGCAAAGCGCCAATCGGTAAGGAGACCGGAAACCCGGGCCGGTGATCGGCCCTGTAATAATCGACCCTATAATTAAACGCAGTCGTCCGAACGAACAGGGGGTCTGTCACAGCCTTGCTTCTCTGTTGAGGGCGGCGTGATGTGTGTCAGGGGAGGGGGTATGCTCGATATCTATGTCGGCAATCTGCCGGCGACGGTCAGTGTGGAGGATCTGCGCGAGCTGTTTGCGGCCGCCCCTGGCCACCGATCATCCGTTGCGCGCAGGGGCCTGGGCATGGCCGCGTTATGGGTGTCGGAGTCATGGGCCCAGCAGCGCGTTGCCGGCCTCCACCAGGGCCACCCTTCCGCCGAACCGAGCTTCACCCTGGTGGAGGACGCGCAGGGCCGGTTTGCGCATTACTGCCGTGTCTCCGGTTATTCCCGTGCCTCCGTCGCCCAGCTGATCACCCAGCTGGCGGGGGTTGGTCTACAGGGGCGGGAGCTGGAGATACGGCCCTTCCAGCCGCGCAGCCGGGGCAATGATCGGCGCCGTGCCGGCTGGCATTTTCGGCGCTGGCTGGGGATAGAGGGGCGGCGGGGGGAGCGGCGGCACAGGCCCTGAGCGCCGGTGAAAAACCGCTGGCGACTGCGGCCGTGTATGGCGCGTTGTTTGTGGCGTCAATGGCCGGCGAGCAGTTCGTGCCTGAGCTGCTGGATCACCGGCGCCGTGTCGGGGCGCACCCCGCGCCAGTGCAGAAACGACTCCGCCGCCTGCTCCACCAGCATCCCGAGACCATCGAGCGCCTGTGCCGCGCCGTGTTGCCGGGCCCAGCGCACAAAGGGGGTGGGCTCGGCGGCGTACATCATGTCGTAACACCAGCTGGTGGCGGTGCAGATCTCATCCGGCAGGGGCGGCACCTCGCCCTGCAGGCTGGCCGCCGTGGCGTTGATGATGAGATCAAACGCCTGTCCTGCCAGCTCGCCGAAGGCGGCGCCGCTGACCTCGCCTAGCGGGCGAAAGTCGGCGGCCAGCTGGTGGGCGCGACTGGCCGTGCGGTTGGCGATCACCAGCCGGGCCGGCCGCTGGGCGAGCAGCGGTTGCAGTACCCCGCGCGCCGCGCCGCCGGCCCCGATCAATAACACCCGTTGCCCGGCGATCACGCCGCCGTGGTTGTGCAGGATGTCGCGCACCAGTCCGATGCCGTCGGTGTTGCGCCCGACCAGCACCCCGTCCGCATTCAGCAGCAGGGTGTTCACCGCGCCCGCCTGTTCGGCCTCGGGCCCCCGTTCGCCGGCCAGCTCCCAGGCCTCGCGTTTAAAGGGCACGGTGACATTGAGCCCCTTGCCGCCGTTGGCGAAAAAATTGCCCACCGCCTGCGCAAAGCCGCCCGGATCGACCTGTATCGCCGTGTAGCGGATGCGCTGCCCGGTCTGCGCGGCAAAGGCGGCGTGGATTTGGGGCGAGCGCGAATGGCTGATGGGATTGCCCATCACCGCGTAGGCGTCGGCCGGTTGGTCGAAGTCGAACAGGGAAGACATGCGGGGTCAGGAAAAGCCGGCTTTGAGTATAAAGAAGAAGACGATCGACAGGATCGCCCCGGCCGGCAGGGTGATGACCCAGGACATAAAGATGGTGCGCACCACGTTCAGGTTCAGCGCGGCGATACCCCGCGCCAGACCCACCCCCAGCACCGCGCCCACCAGGGTGTGGGTGGTGGAGATCGGCAGGCCGGTGCCCGAGGCCAGCACCACGGTGGTGGCCGCGGCCAGGGTCGCCGCAAAGCCGCGGCTGGGGGTGAGCTCGGTGATGCCGGTGCCGACCGTGGCGATCACCTTGTGACCGTAGGTGACCAGACCCACCACGATGCCTCCGCCGCCGAGCAATAACACCCACATGGGTAGCGGCGACTTTTGCGCCAGCTCACCACCGCTGTTGACGATGCTGATCACCGCCGCCAGCGGGCCGATGGCATTGGCCACGTCGTTGGAGCCGTGGGCAAAGGCCATGGCACAGGCGGTGACCATCATCAACACGCCGAAGATCTTTTCCACGTTGGTGAAGTGGAAGTCTTTATCGGCCTTGGGATCGAACTTCAGTTTGGCGATGAAGTACTTGCCGATGAACATCACGATGATGCCGCAGACCACCGCCACAGCGAGGTTTTCCATGGGCTGCAGGTGGACGCCCACATGCTTCAGTCCCTTCATCAGGGTCACCAGGGCAATGATGAAACCCACCGCGAAGATGTAGGCGGGCACATAGCGCTGGGCGTTTCTAAGCGGCTCGGTGGTGCCGAGGATCAGTTTCTGCACGCTGAAAAACAGGGCGTAGGAGATGCTGCCCGCCAGCAGGGGTGAGATCACCCAGCTGCTGACGATGGTGCCGATCTTTGCCCATTGCACTGCATCCATACCAATGCCGACGATGGCAAAACCGACAATGGCACCGACGATGGTATGGGTAGTGGATACCGGCCAGCCGAAACGCGAGGCGACCATCAGCCAGATACCGGCGGCCAGCAGCGAGGCCAGCATGCCGTAGATGATGATCTCCGGAGCACCCGTCAGGGTGCTGGTGTCGATGATGCCTTTGCGGATGGTGGCGGTGACCTGCCCGCCGGCCAGGAAGGCGCCGGCAAATTCGAAGATGGCGGCAATGATGATCGCCTGCTTGATGGTGATCGCCTTCGACCCCACCGAGGTGGCCATGGCGTTGGCGACGTCGTTGGCACCCACCCCCCAGGCCATGAAAAAACCGAACACGCAGGCTAGCGCGATGAATATCATGCCGTATTCCATGATCATCGTCCTGTCTACCTCGCCAGCATCAGTTCGAGGCGGCTGCCGACGCGTTGGGCCAGATTGCCGAGGTCACCGATCCAGTCGATGATGCGATACAGGAACATCACCTCCACCGGATCGAGCTGCTTCTCGATGGCGAACAGGGCACTGCGAATCTGCACCTGGATCTTGTCGGTGTCGTTCTCGATCTCGTCCAGCATGTTGATCATGGATTCCACCAGCTGGACCTCGCTACCGCGAAAGCCCGTCTCCACCAGCTCGTCGAGTTCGTTGATGGCGGTCTGTGCCTGTGCCGAGGCATCGATGGAGCGGGCGACGAAGGCCTTCAGTAGCGGGGCCATATCGTCGGGGAAGGTCATCCGTCGGCCGAGGATCAGGCCGGCGATGTCCTTGGCCTTGTTGGCGATCTTGTCCTGCATGGTCAGCACCTCCAGCAGGTCACGCCGCGAGACGGCCATGAACAGGCTTCTGGGCATGTTGAGGCGCAGCTTGTGTTTCAGGTCGTCGGCCGCATTTTCCAGGCGGACGATCTCGGTCTGTTGTCTGCGGGCCTCGTCCCAGTCCCGGGCGAGCACGGCGTCAAAAAAGGGCGCGAGTTGCGAAATACAGGTCTGCACGCTGTCCATGTGCTGTTGCAGGGGTCTGACCGGTGAGCTGCCAAACATGTTGGAAATGGTGGTGAAGGCCATGGTGATTCCTTTTCAGAGCGGGAGGTGATTGCCGGGGGATGAGCCTGCCTGGGTGCCTGTAATTTCAAAATACATTGGGCGGCTATGATAGCGTGGACGGGAGGCTGCGGGAACCGGTGGCCGAATCGTGGCAAGGCCCGCTGGCGGGTCAATATGACAACTGTCATAAAACGGTAACATTGTCCCGGTTTAATGCCATGATCGTGATGAAAAATACGGGCTAACAAGCACAAGGCCTCTGAATGAGTGACGGCACAATTCTGGTAGTGGAAGACGAGTCGGCGATCCGCGACATGATCGGCATGAGCCTGGATCGTGCCGGCTTTCGCTGGCTGGCGGTGGGCAGCGTGGAGGAGGCCCGCGTCTGTCTGGCCGATCATGCCCCCAGCCTGATCCTGCTGGACTGGATGTTACCCGGTGTCAGCGGGCTGGATTTTGCCCGTCAGTTACGCCGCGATGACAGCACCCGCGATCTGCCGGTGATCATGCTTACCGCGCGGGATGCCGAAGAGGACATGATTCGCGGACTGGAGGGGGGGGTGGATGACTATCTCACCAAACCCTTCTCAACCCGCGAGCTGGTCGCCCGGATCAAGACCGTGTTGCGCCGCTCCGGCGTCGGTGATGAGGCGAAGATCAGCATTGGGCCATTGACGCTGGAACCGTCCAGTCATCGGGTCTGGGCGGATGAGGAAAAGATCGAGCTCGGGCCGACCGAGTTTCGCCTGTTGCAGTTTTTCATGCAGCACCCGGAACGGGTGTTTGCGCGCGACCAGTTGCTGGACCGGATCTGGGGCCGCAATGTCTATATCCATGACCGCACCGTCGACGTGCATATCCGCCGCCTGCGCAAGGCGCTCGAACCCCATCAGGCCGCGAACCTGATCCAGACCGTGCGTGGTGCGGGTTATCGTTTCTCGGTTCAGGTTTAGGTGGGGCGGACCCGAGAGTGACGCATCCCTGGATTCAGGAACTATGGCGAATGGCGGCGCTGTTTGCCGGCGCCCTGTTCGTCGGCTGGCTGCTGGGCGCGGCGCATGCGGCATTCACCCTGGCCCTGATCGGCTATCTTGGCTGGCACCTCTATAACCTCTACCAGTTAGAGCGCTGGTACTACCGGCGCAAGAAAACCGAGCCACCGGTGGCCCCCGGCATCTGGGGTGAGGCCTTCGAGCATATTTATCAGTTGCAGCGCAGCAATCGCCAGCGCAAAAAACGCCTCGCCATGATCCTGTCACGCTTCAAGGAAAGCACCGCCGCGATGCCCGATGCCACCGTGGTGCTGACCCAGGACGACCGGATCGAATGGTTTAACAAGGCGGCCAGGCACTACCTGGGTTTGCAGCCTGGGCAGGATGTGGGGCAGCGCATCGATAACCTGATCCGGCATTCGCGCTTCAGCGAGTTTCTGGAACGCGGCGACTTTTCGGAACCGCTGGAGATGCCGTCGCCGCTGGATCACGACCACTACTTTTCCTTTCGCATCGTGCCCTACGGTAATCGGCAGAAATTGCTGGTGGTGCGCGACATCAGCCGGCTCAAACGGCTGGAACGCATGCGCAGTGATTTTGTCGCCAATGTGTCACACGAGTTGCGCACCCCATTGACGGTGTTGTCCGGTTATCTGGAAAACATGATGGACGAGGGCGAGGTCGCCTCGAACCACTGGGGCCGATGCCTGCAACAGATGCAGGGGCAGACGCAGCGCATGACGCGCCTGGTCGAAGACCTGTTGATGCTGTCGCGACTGGAGGACGATGAGAAGGCCGGGCTGCGTGATCCGGTGGCGGTGCCGGCCATACTGGATGCCCTGCTGCAGGACGCGCGCGCCCTGAGCGGCGAGCGGCAGCACCACATCAGCCTGCAGGCCGATGCCGCGTTGTGGTTACGTGGCAGTGAAAAGGAGCTGACCAGCGCCTTTTCCAATCTGATCTTTAATGCCGTGCAATATACGCCGGAGCAAGGGCATATCGACGTGTGCTGGTACCGTGACGGGGATGCGGCCTGTTTTGAGGTGCGCGACGATGGGGTGGGGATTGCCCCGCAACACGTGCATCGCCTGACCGAGCGTTTCTATCGTGTCGATACGGGGCGCTCGCGTGAGTCCGGCGGTACCGGGCTGGGGCTGGCGATCGTCAAACATGTGCTGGATCGACACGCCGCCCGGCTGGAGATTGAAAGCCAGCCTGGCAAGGGTAGCTGCTTCCGTTGCCGTTTTGACGGCACGCTGGTGATGGAGCGGAACAACTCCGAGAAGGCGTCGGCCCGACCAGCCGTGCATTGACAGGCCCCCTCATTGCCCGCCGACGGCTGTCATCTAACCGTCACATTTCGGTCACACCCGTGTCATTTTTCCCGGTAATACTTCTGCAGGTGTTTTGGATTACGTGTTGTCGCCAGTGTTTCAAAGGCGGTCAATTTAAGGCTGTCATTTTGCGACGGTCAGTTTAGAGAGTCGTTTAGGTCATGCGGTTTAATTTTGGAGAAAAGAGAATGAATACGAAGCATGTGTTTGCAAAGGGTTCGGTAGCGAAGGGTTTAGTGAAAGGCGTCGTCGGTCTGGCCACGGCAGGCAGTCTGTTTGCCGGCGTCGCCATGGCGGGTGCCGAGCTGGATGCCAGTCTGCCGGATTACCAGCGCGCCAGTGGCGTGTCCGGCAACCTGTCCAGCGTCGGTTCCGACACCCTGGCCAATCTGATGACCCTGTGGGCGGAGGAATTCAAGCGTGAATATCCTAACGTCAATATCCAGATCCAGGCCGCCGGTTCTTCGACTGCCCCGCCGGCGCTGACCGAGTCCACCTCGAATCTGGGGCCGATGAGCCGCAAGATGAAGAGCAAGGAGATCGAGGCGTTTGAGAAAAAGTTTGGTTACAAACCGACGGCCATCCCGGTCGCTATCGACGCGCTGGCGGTCTATGTGCACAAGGATAACCCGGTCAAGGGGATGTCCATCGCCGATGTGGATGCGATCTTCTCGTCGACCCGCAAGTGCGGCGGTACAAAGGACATCTCTCAGTGGGGTGACCTGGGCATGAGCGGTGCCTGGGCCGATCGTGAGATCCAGATCTATGGCCGCAACTCGGTGTCCGGCACCTACGGCTATTTCAAGAAAAAGGCCCTGTGTAAGGGTGACTATAAAAACAACGTCAACGAGCAGCCGGGTTCGGCCTCGGTGGTGCAGTCGGTGTCGAGCTCGCTCAATGGCATCGGTTACTCCGGCATCGGTTACAAGACCTCCGGTGTGAAGGCCGTGCCGCTGTCCAAGAAGGCCGGCGAGCCCTTTGTGGAGGCCTCGCCTGACAATGCGGTCAACAATACCTACCCGCTGTCACGCTTCTTGTATGTGTACGTGAACAAGCACCCCAACAAGCCGTTGGCGCCACTGGAGCGTGAGTTCATCAAGCTGGTGATGTCGAAGGTCGGTCAGCAGGTGGTGGTGAAAGACGGTTACATCCCGCTGCCCGTCAAGGTGGTGGAAAAGGCCCTGGCGAGCATTCAATAAGTCGCGAGCCTTTACTGTCGGATGAGAGGGCCCCGCTTCGGTGGGGCCTTTTTTGTTGGCGATGCACGAAAGAACCCCTGTGCAGGGAACCAAGGTAGAGCACCATAGTAGAGCGCCACAGCCGGGCCTGAACCCCACCGAATAGCCGCGCCGATGCAGTCCCTGGGCGGCGCGGCCGCAATGTCACAAAACTGTCACAATTCCAAACTATCATACGCCCATGCCAACCACCCCCACCTCTGTCCTGCCGGCCACCGATAGCGCCGAAAATCTGCGCCGACGTCGCTGGCGCACGCTGAAAGACCGCATGGCCATGCGCGGTGTGGCGATGGGCGGGCTGAGCGTCATCATTGCCATCGCGCTGATCTTTTTCTATCTGTTGTATGTGGTGCTGCCGCTATTCAGCGCGGCCGATATGGAGCGAGTGGCGGAGTATGACCTGCCCGGCGGCCACAGCACCGGTAAACCCGCCCCCTCGCTGTATCTGGCGATGGAAGAGCAGGCCGAGATCGGTTTTAGGCTGAGCCACGATGGCCGCGCGATATTCTTTGACACCCACAGCGGCAGGTCGATGGACGAGCAAACGCTGGCCTTGCCGGTGGGGGCGCAGATCAGCAGTTTTGCGGCGGGGCAGCCGGGCCCGGCGCGGTTTGCCCTGGGCCTGTCCAATGGCCAGGCGATCATCGCCCGCCACCGCTACCAGGTCAGTTACCCCAATGATCAGCGCCTGATCACCCCGGTGCTGGAATACCCCTTGGGGGAAGAGGCCCTGGAGATCGATGAGGACGGCGAGGCGTTGACGCATATCGCCGTGCAGGATGGCGAAGAGCAGGCCACGGTGGTGGCGCAGACGGCCGACGGCCGCCTGCTGCTGACGCACTTTAGCAAGGAGGTGTCGTTTCTCAGCGAGGTGCCCGAGCTGGAGCGTGAGCAGGTGGTGCTGTCGTTTGCCGAGCAGTCTTCTTCGCAGACGGAGATCAAACAGTTGTTGCTCGACAAGGAGCAACGCAATCTGTACGTCATCAATACCGATGGCGGCCTCACCCACTTCGATGTCAGCGACAAGAGTGAACCGCGTCAGGCGCAGCAGTTACGGCTGGTGGACGTTGGCCTGCAGGTCACCAGCGTGCAGTTTCTGACCGGCGACATCTCCCTGCTGGTGGGCGATAGCAGTGGCCGGGTGGTGCAGTGGTTTAGTGTGCAGGATGAACGCGGCAACCGGGCCCTGCAGCCGATTCGCAGCTTCGCCGAGCAGACGCAGGCGATCAGCAGCCTGGCGCCGGAGTATGGCCGCAAGGGATTTGCCGCAGCCGACGAGAGTGGCCAGCTCGCCATCTATCACTCCACCGCGCAGCGCCTGATGCTGAAGCAGCCCGCCAGCAGCGTGGCGATCAACACCCTGGCCATGGCGCCGCGCGCCAATGCCCTGCTCGCCGAAGACGCCGCCGGCCGGCTGTCGTTCTGGCGGGTGGAGAACGAACATCCGGAAATCTCCTGGTCCTCGCTGTGGGGCAAGGTGTGGTACGAGAGTTATGACGAGCCGGTGTATGCCTGGCAGTCCTCCTCGTCCAGTGACGACTTTGAACCGAAGCTGAGCATCACGCCGCTGGTCTACGGCACCATCAAGGCGGCGTTCTACGCCATGCTGCTGGCCATGCCCCTGGCCATATTCGGCGCCATCTATACCGCCTATTTCATGGCGCCGAAGATGCGCCAGGTGGTGAAGCCCAGCATCGAGACCATGGAGGCGCTGCCGACGGTGATCCTCGGTTTTCTGGCCGGCCTGTGGCTGGCGCCGCTGATGGAGGAAAACCTGCCGGGCATTTTCAGCCTGCTGATCGTGGTGCCGCTGGGCGTGCTGGTGTTCGCCTTCCTCTGGCAACAGCTGCCGGGACAGTTCCGCCACCGGATTCCGGAGGGCTGGGATGCGGCCCTGCTGGTGCCGGTGGTGCTGGTGCTGGGTGCGGTCTCCTTCGGCATGAACGAGACCCTGGAGGTCGCCCTGTTCGGAGGCGACATGCGCGGCTGGCTGAGCAACGAGCTGGGGGTGGGTTTTGATCAGCGCAATGCCATGGTGGTTGGACTGGCGATGGGTTTCGCGGTTATCCCGACGATCTTTTCCATCACCGAGGATGCCGTGTTCAGTGTGCCCAAACACCTGTCCTACGGGTCGCTGGCGCTGGGCGCCACACCGTGGCAGACCCTGGTGCGGGTGGTGATCCTCACCGCCAGTCCCGGTATCTTTTCGGCGGTGATGATCGGCATGGGCCGGGCCGTGGGTGAGACCATGATCGTGCTGATGGCGACGGGCAATACGCCGCTGATGGATTTCAGTATTTTTCAGGGGATGCGCACCCTGTCGGCCAATATCGCGGTGGAGATGCCGGAGTCGGAGGTGGACAGTACCCACTATCGGGTGCTGTTCCTGGCGGCGCTGGTGCTGTTTGCGTTTACCTTTGTGTTCAACACCCTGGCGGAGATTGTGCGCCAGCGTCTGCGCACCAAGTACAGTTCACTGTGATGGGCGAGTCATGATGAAACAATGGTTTAAATCCGGCAGTCCCTGGATCTGGCTCACGGCGGGCGCGGTGGCGGTCAGTCTGATCCTGGTGTTTGGCCTGCTGCTGTTGATCGCCGCGCGCGGTCTGGGACATTTCTGGCCGGCGACGCTCTGGGAATACGACTATCAGAATCAGGATGGCAGCGTGGTGCGCCTGATTGGTGAGATCCAGGACGAGGAGACGGTCACCGCCCAACGGCTGCGCAGTGCGGGTATGCACATCGAGGGTGAGGGGGACGTGACACGTTACCTGCTCAAGACCGGCAATCGCGATGTCACCGGGCTGGATTTTCGCTGGGTGCTCAGGCCCGGCATGCAGGCCACGCGCAATCCCGAGACCCTGATGACGGTGGAGCGCCGCGAGTGGGGCAACCTGTACGGTTACCTCAATGCGGTGCAGGAAAACCAGCAGACCGTGGTGGTCGGTCAGCAGGCCTGGGACAGTCTGCAGCAACGGCTGGCGCGCGCGACGGATCTGTTTGCACAGATTCGGCGCCTGGAAAAGGGTGAGATCGGGGCGATCAACTATGGTCTGGAGCGTCTGCGCCTGCGTGAACGGGGTCTGCAACTGAAGGGTGACAGCGATCCCGGCAAGCGGGCGGCGATCGAACAGGAGCGCGCCGCACTGCATGTCGAATATGAGGATCTGCAACAACGGCTGTCGGACCTGTACCAGCAAATCAACCGCGACCAGATGATGGTGACCGTGGCCGATGGGCAGACGGTGATGGTGCCGCTGGCCAAGGTGGTGGATGCCTACCGGCCTAACGATATGTCGCTGATCAGCAAGCTCGGATTTTATTTCGCCAAGGTCTGGGAATTTGTCAGTGACGAACCCCGTGAGGCCAATACCGAAGGCGGTATCTTTCCGGCCATCTTTGGCACGGTGATGATGGTGATCATCATGTCCATCATGGTGGTGCCGTTCGGGGTGGTGGCCGCGGTGTACCTGCGGGAATATGCCCGGCAGGGGCCGCTAACCCAGCTGATCCGGATTGCCGTGAACAATCTGGCGGGTGTGCCTTCCATCGTTTATGGCGTGTTTGGCCTGGGCTTTTTTGTGTATTTTCTGGGCGGCAATCTGGATCAGCTGTTCTTCCCCGAGGCCCTGCCGGCACCGACCTTTGGCACAGGGGGCCTGATGTGGGCCTCGCTGACCCTGGCCCTGTTGACCGTGCCGGTGGTGATCGTGGCCACCGAAGAGGGTCTGTCGCGGATCCCCAAGTCGGTGCGCGAGGGCAGTCTCGCCCTGGGCGCGACCAAGGCAGAGACCCTGTGGCGCACGGTGTTGCCCATGGCCAGTCCGGCGATCATGACCGGCATGATTCTGGCCATTGCCCGTGCCGCGGGGGAGGTTGCACCATTGATGTTGGTTGGTGTGGTGAAGCTGGCGCCATCACTTCCCCTGGATGTCAATGCCCCCTACCTGCATCTGGACCGTAAATTTATGCACATGGGTTTTCATATCTACGATGTGGGCTTTCAAAGCCCCAATGTCGAGGCCGCGCGACCCCTGGTGTACGCCACGGCACTGTTGCTGGTGCTGGTGATCGTGGCCTTGAACCTGGCGGCCATTGCGATACGCAATCACCTGCGTGAAAAATATCGGACCCTGGAAAATTGATGGAATATTTTGCGTTAAAAAGGTTGAGTCGAGCGGATGAGTGAAACAGAAATGACGAACAAGGCGACCGCCCCCGGTCATGCCATCAAGATGGGTGACCTCGGACGTGGCCGCAAAATACTGAACCTGGCCAACGAGACCCCTTGCCTACAGGTAAAGGACCTCAATCTGTTCTACGGAGACAAGCAGGCCCTGTACGATATCAACATGGTGATCCCCAAGCAGCGGGTCACGGCCTACATCGGCCCTAGCGGTTGTGGCAAGTCGACCCTGTTGCGCTGCATCAATCGGATGAACGATCTGGTGGACGGGGTGCGCATCGACGGCAAGATCCTGCTGGATGAACAGGACATCTACGACAAGTCGGTGAACGTGTCGGATCTGCGCCGGCGGGTGGGTATGGTGTTCCAGAAACCCAATCCCTTTCCCAAATCCGTCTATGAGAATGTCGCCTATGGCCTGCGTCTGCAGGGCGTGAAGGATCGCCGCACCCTGGACGAGGTGGTGGAGAATGCGATCAAGGGCGCCGCACTGTGGGATGAGGTGAAGGACCGTCTGCACGACAGCGCCTTTGGCCTCTCCGGCGGTCAGCAGCAGCGGCTGGTGATTGCGCGCGCCATCGCCATCGAGCCCGAGGTGCTGTTGCTCGATGAGCCGGCCTCGGCGCTGGATCCAATCTCCACCCTGAAGATCGAGGAGCTGATCTACGAGCTGAAGGACAAGTACACCATCGTGATTGTCACCCATAATATGCAGCAGGCGGCGCGGGTGTCGGATTACACGGCCTTTATGTACATGGGGAAACTGATCGAATACGGTGATACCAACAAGCTGTTCACCAATCCGCGTCAGAAACAGACCGAAGACTATATTACCGGCCGTTACGGTTAGGCGGCGATCCGGTTATCCTGTTGCCGCGTCAGGACGGGATGAATTTGGCGGAAACACAACTAGAGTTATCACAGAACGACACAAGAGAGGCCAGGCATGGGAACAGGGAATATCAGCCACCACATTTCGCAACAGTTCAATGAAGAGCTGGAGGCGATTCGCCACAAGGTGCTGGCCATGGGCGGCCTGGTGGAAGAACAGATCAATAATGCGATCGCCGCCCTGGTTTCCGGCGATGTGGCGCAGGCGGAGGGTGTGATCAGTCGCGACTATCAGGTGAACGCCTACGAGGTGGAGATTGACGAGGAGTCGACACAGGTGCTGGCGCGGCGCCAGCCTGCGGCCGGGGATCTGCGCCTGATCGTCGCGGTGATCAAGACCATCACCGATCTGGAACGGATGGGCGATCAGGCGGAGAAGGTGGCCCGCATGGCGATCCATCTGGCCGACATGGAGCGGCCCAAAAACCAGTACAGCGAGCTGGCCCACCTGAGTGACCAGGTCAGTAAGATGTTGCACGGCGCGCTGGATGCCTTTGCGCGCATGGATGCCGAGGCCGCCGCCAACGTGGCGCAGGAAGACCTCAGGGTGGATGCGGAATATGATGCCATCATGCGCCAGATGATCACCTTCATGATGGAAGATCCGCGCAACGTGAAACGGACCCTGGACACCATGTGGTCGGCACGCGCGCTGGAGCGCATCGGCGATCATGCGCGCAATATGTGCGAATACGTGATTTATCTGGTGAAGGGCAAGGATGTCCGCCACATCAGTCTGGAAGAGATGTCGAAAGAGGCGCGTGAATAGCGCCAGCCTTCAGTAAACCCACACAGCGCCCGAGCAGGGCGGCGACACTAAAAGGCCGGAGGCGATCAGTCGTCTCCGGCCTTTTTAGTTGCGCGATTGGTTGCGCGATGCAGGGCGCGGTATGCAGCGGGGATGGGTGTGCTCTTTCTGGCGCGGCCCTCAGCCGCCTTCCTTCAGCCAGCTGGCCACCCGCTTGGCAAAATAGGTGAGCACGCCATCGGCGCCGGCGCGTTTGAAGCTTAATAATGATTCCATGACCACCGCCTTTTCATCCAGCCAGCCATTTTGCGCGGCGGCCATCAGCATCGCGTATTCACCGCTGACCTGGTAGGCGTAAGTGGGCGCGCCGAACTGGTCTTTGACGCGGCGCACAATATCGAGATAGGGCATGCCGGGCTTGATCATTACCATGTCGGCGCCTTCATCCAGGTCCATGCCGACCTCCCACAGGGCCTCGTTGCTGTTGGCGGGATCCATTTGATAGGTGTATTTATTGCCCGCACCCAGATTGGCCGAGGAACCGACGGCATCACGAAAGGGGCCGTAAAAACTGGAGGCGTACTTGGCGGCATAGGCCAGGATGCGGGTATGGATGTAACCATTGGCCTCCAGTGCGGCACGGATGGCACCGATACGGCCATCCATCATGTCCGAGGGCGCCACCACATCGGCACCCGCCTCGGCGTGTGATACGGCCTGTTTGACCAGCACCTCGATGGTCTCATCATTCATCACATAACCAGTGTCATCGATCAGGCCGTCCTGCCCGTGGGTAGTGAAGGGGTCCAGCGCCACATCCGTAATCACCCCCAGCTCAGGATGGGCGGCCTTTAGGGCGCGCACGGCGCGCTGAGCAAGGCCGTCCGGGTTAAAGGCCTCGCGGGCATCCAGGGACTTGACCCCCGCAGGTGTAACCGGAAACAGCGCGACCGCGGGGATGCCCAGTGCAACCAGCTCAGCGGCCTCTTTCAGTAACTCGTCAATGCTGACCCGTTCCACGCCGGGCATGGAGGGTATGGCCTCACGTTGCCCGGTGCCCTCGAGGACAAACATCGGGTAGATCAGGTCATCCACGGAGAGGCGGGACTCGCGCATCAGGCGACGGCTGAAGTCATCACGGCGCATACGGCGCATGCGAACGGTGGGATAGCGGCCTTTGCCCGTTTCAAGTCTGGACACGATGATTAACTCCTGCTGGCTGTTGGTGGGAATAAGTGTGTTCTGTAATGGGGCATGAATATCGGCGGAAGAAGGTTGCGATAGGCGCGCTGTGTATCATTAATGACGGTATCGCCGGCTGGATGCCCTGATTTACGGCGATATTGCGCGAAAAAAGCCCAAAAAAAACGGGCACGCAGGATATCCTGTGTGCCCGATTGTAATAGCGCCCCCTGCTGGAAACAAGCCAGGGGGGCAAGCCTTCAGCCGTTTATGATGCCTTTTTGGCTGGTGCTTTCTTTTTAGCAACCTTCTTTTTGGCAGCCGGTTTCTTCTTGGCTACCGCTTTCTTTTTGGCGGCCGGTTTCTTCTTGGCTACCTTTTTCTTGGCTACTGCCTTCTTTTTGGCAGCTGGTTTTTTCTTGGCTACCGCCTTCTTTTTGGCGGCCGGCTTTTTCTTGGCTACTGCCTTCTTTTTAGCAACCGGTTTTTTCTTGGCTACTTTTTTCTTTACTGCTTTTTTCTTTACTGCTGTTTTCGCGGCTGGCTTTTTGGCCACGGCTTTTTTCTTAACGACCTTCTTCTTCACTGCTTTCTTTTTCACCGCCATGATCTTCGTCTCCTTAGTGGCACCATTGTTTGCTTGTTTTGATTCTACTGCTGACCTTGTTTCGGTTTTTTCTGGAACTTCTTTAGCTTTTAGATCTAATTTAGTTGTTTTTTCAGAAGTTTCCACCTTTGGGGTGGGTGCCTCTGCCGTTTTTGCCTGTTTAGGCGCTGCAAATTTGCCTGTGTCCGCTGGCATTTGTTCTACTGCCTTACACACACGGGCAAAAATTCTATCAATTTCGCCGCTACCTTCGATGACCGATAGCTTACCTTGTATCTGATAGTGCCGGACCATCGGCTCGGTCTGTGTTTCAAAGATACGGAGACGATTGACGATGGTGTCTTCGTTATCGTCGGCACGATGATGCAGGGTGCCTCCGCATAAATCACAATGACCATCCATTTTTGGCGGCGAGGTGTAGATATTGTACATCTGCCCGCATGACCTGCAGGTACGGCGGCCGGCGATGCGCTGTATCAGCAGATCAAAATCCACATTGATCAGTATGGCAAGCTGCAGCGGGCGACCTAATCGATTGAGGAGGGTGTCGAGGGCTGCTGCCTGGGGTAAATTTCGTGGGAAACCGTCGAGGATGAAACCTTTTTGCGTGTCTGTGTTGCTGAGCCGTTCCTCTACCATGCCAAGTACGATTTGATCCGAAACCAGCTGGCCGGCATCCATCGCGGCCTTGGCCTCTAATCCCAGGGGGGTTTGCTCAGCGACTGCGGCTCGAAGCAGATCACCGGTGGAAATCTGCGGTATCTTGTATTTCGCCGCTAATTTTATTGCTTGTGTGCCCTTTCCGGACCCAGGCGCGCCGACTAGTACGATCCTCAACTCGGCAGCCTCCCCCTTGGTGAACTCTGGTGTTTAAAAACGGTGTTTAAAAACGTTGATAAAAAGGTTGTTAAAAACAGCTGTAAAACGTACTGCCAGGTGATCCTCTACAAGCGTATTTAACCCAATCTAACAAGCCATAACATCAAAACCCGGTGTTGAAGCCGCCGAATCCAGGATACCTTTTTGACGTAACTGTATGTAATGCGTATGTAATGCATTGCATCTATACATAATTTTCGCTAAACGTACTCTTATGTTATTAGGTAAGTCAATACTTGGTGCGATGAAATTTATTATTCGAGATGCTTCCTGTTGGTGTATTTTGCTCTACAAAATGGTCGCGCGGTTTTGTCGGGGTAGCGTGTCCAGTTTAAGCAGGTGTGTTTGAGTACGGTTTTTGTAGGCTGAAACGTATGTCTGGTGTGTTGGCGGTTATCGGGTGTTGGGTTGGTGCAGGGTGATTGATTCTATCCAGTGAAAATTAACCATTAAATAAATGTATTCGGGAGAGATGACGGTATGACTAAAAAAAATGCTTTTTACGCGCAATCAGGCGGGGTTACCGCGGTGATCAATGCGAGTGCCTGCGGGGTGATCGAAACGGCTCGCAAGCACAAGGATAAAATCGGCAAGGTGTATGCGGGTCGAAACGGCATCATCGGCGCCTTAACCGAAGACCTGATCGATACCAGCAAGGACTCAGCGCGTTCCATTGCGGCGCTGCGGCATACCCCTTCCGGTGCATTTGGCTCCTGTCGATACAAACTTAAGGGTCTGGATACGAATCGTGCCGAGTATGAGCGTCTGATCGAGGTATTTGCGGCGCATAACATCGGTTATTTCTTTTATAACGGGGGGGGTGATTCCGCGGATACCTGTCTGAAGGTATCGCAGATTTCAAAATCCCTGGGCTATCCCATTCAGGCGATCCATGTGCCGAAGACGGTCGATAATGACCTGCCGATTACCGATAACTGCCCCGGTTTTGGTTCGGTGGCCAAGTATGTGGCGGTGTCCATTCGTGAGGCGGCGTTTGACGTGGCCTCCATGGCAAAAACCTCGACCAAGGTGTTTGTGATGGAGGTGATGGGCCGCCATGCCGGCTGGATTGCGGCTGCCGGTGGGCTCGCGGCAGAACAGGAGGGTGATGCGCCGCATATCATTCTGTTCCCGGAGGTAGTGTTTGATGAGCGCAAGTTCATGGCCCGGGTGAAGAAGACGGTGGATGCCTATGGTTACTGCGCTATCGTGGTATCAGAGGGTGTGCGCTACAAGGACGGCACCTTTCTGGCCGAGGCAGGCACGCGCGATGCCTTTGGTCATGCCCAGCTCGGTGGGGTTGCGCCGGTGGTGGCACAGATGATCCAGGCCAAGCACGGTTATAAATATCACTGGGCGGTGGCGGATTATCTGCAACGCGCCGCACGGCATATCGCATCCAGGACCGATGTGGAGCAGGCCTACGCCGTGGGTAAGGCCGCCGTGGAGATGGCCTTGAAGGGCAAGAATGCGGTGATGCCGACGATCAAGCGGACCTCGAACAGCCCCTACAAGTGGGAGATCGGTGAGGCGAAGCTGGCACGCGTTGCCAATGTCGAGAAGATGATGCCGGACAATTACATCAGCAAGGATGGCTTCCATATCACCCAGCGCTGTCGGAATTATTTACAGCCCCTGATTCAGGGCGAGGACTATCCGCCGTTCAAGAATGGCCTGCCCCAGTACGTGACGTTGAAAAACGTGGCGGTGAAAAAGAAACTGGAGAAGGGTTTTACGGTGAAATAGCCTGCGGTCTGGTTCGGGTGCCGATGAATATCTGGGCGATACCCCGAGGCGAATAAAAAAGGGCTGTCCACAGGGGCAGCCCTTTTTTTGTTGGGGTGATGGCGCGGCTTAGGTCAGCAGCGGCGCAATCACCAGTGAGACAATCGCCAGCACGTTGATGAGGATGTTCATGGACGGGCCGGAGGTGTCCTTGAAGGGGTCGCCGACGGTGTCGCCCACCACGCAGGCCTTGTGCACATCCGAACCCTTGCCGCCGAGGTTGCCCTTTTCGACATATTTCTTGGCGTTATCCCAGGCGCCGCCGGCATTGGCCATCATCAATGCCATCAGCACGCCGGCCACCAGTGCACCACCCAGCATGCCGCCCAGGGCCTCGGCACCGAGACCGAAGCCGACCACCGGTGGCGCGGCAACGGCAAGTATGCCGGGCAGGATCATCTTCTTTAACGCGGCGTTGGTGGCGATCTCGATGCAGCGGGCGGTGTCCGGTTTGCCGGTGCCTTCCATGATGCCGGGGATCTCGCGAAACTGACGACGAATCTCCTTTATCATTTCAAAGGCGGCATCACCGACCGCGGTCATGGTCAGTGAACTCACCAGCATGGGAAAGATGCCGCCGATGAACATGCCGGCCAGTACCACCGGGTTGGTGAGTTGCAGATCGAAGTCGGCGATGTTGGCGGACACCACTTCCACATAGGCCGCAATGATGGCCAATGCCGCCAGGGCTGCGGCGCCGATGGCGAAGCCTTTGCCGATGGCGGCGGTAGTGTTGCCCAGCTCATCCAGCGAGTCGGTGATTTTGCGGGTCTCCTCACCAAGCCCGGCCATTTCGGCGATGCCGCCGGCATTGTCGGCCACCGGCCCGTACGCATCGATGGCCATGGTGATGCCCACGGTCGCCAGCATGCCCACGGCCGCGATGCCGACGCCATAGAGGCCCACCAGGTTGGTGGAGATGAGGATGATGGCGGCGATGGTGAGCAGCGGCAGTACCACGGATTGCATGCCGACGGAGAGCCCGGTGATCATCACCGTCGCCGGTCCGGTCTCACCGGATTTAGCGATATGACGCACCGGTGCGCCGGCCGTGTAGTACTCGGTGACCAGCCCAATGATGATGCCGCCCACCGCGCCGACCAGCACCGCGCCCCAGACGCGGGGGCTGATGCCCACGGCGCCAATCACAAAATAGGCGGCGATGATAAACAGGACTGCCGCGCCCATGGTACCGATGCGCAGTGCCACCTCCGGGGCCTTGGCGGAAAAGGATTTCACCAGCAGGATACCCAGCACGGAACAGATGAGGCCCACCGAGGCCAGCGCCAGCGGCAGGAACATCAGGTCCTGTTGCTGGCCTAGCGGGTCCATGATGTCCACGGCCATGGTGGAGGCGATGGCGATGGTGGCGATGATCGCCCCGCAGTAGGACTCGAAGATGTCCGAGCCCATGCCGGCCACATCGCCGACGTTGTCGCCGACGTTGTCGGCGATCACGCCGGGGTTACGTGGGTCATCCTCCGGGATTCCGGCCTCGATCTTGCCGACCAGGTCGGCACCCACATCCGCGCTCTTGGTGAAGATGCCGCCACCGACGCGGGAAAACAGCGCAACGCTGGAGGCGCCCATGCCGAAGCCGTGGATCACGTGAGCCGTGTGGGGGTCGCCACCATAGAAGAGATACAGAGAGCCCAGCCCCAGCAGCCCGACCGAGGCCACCGTCATGCCCATGATGGAGCCGCCGAAGAAGGCCACCGTCAGCGCCGCCGCGGCACCTTCGTTGTGTGCGGCGGTGGTGGTGCGGGTATTGGCCTGGGTGGCGGTGTACATGCCGATGTAACCCGCCGAGGCGGAACACACCGCGCCGACGATAAAGGCAATGGCCGTATCCACGCCGAGAGAGAAATACAGCAGCACGATGATGACGCCGGCAAACATCGCCAGCAGGGTATATTCACGCTTGATGAATACCATGGCGCCCAGGTGGATGGCCTCGCCGATCTCGGCGACCTTGCCTCCCCCCACCGGCTTGCGCTTGACGACGCCGTAAAGGAGTAACGCGATAAAGAGCCCCAAAACGCCTAAAACTGGTGGTGCGAGTGTGATATCCATTGCCACGACTTCCCCCTTGTTAACCTGATTTATTGTTGGTGGATAAACGACGTCCTTCATTAGTGCTTGAATGGTGCAAATGCCAGCAGCGCCGGGGTCTGCAGAGTTCCTCGCCCCCGCGATCTGCGGTACACTTACTCTACTCGCAAGGATCGGCAGAAGCCATACACCGCGTTGGCGGGCGCTTCACGATCGACAGCAGGCGCGAGGCTGTCTTTAATGCACTTTCTGAAAAAGGCCGTATCGCGGCCTTTTCCGTTTGTGATGGTATGTGGTGTTAGTTATTCAAATTCGATGCCCAGCGTAGGGCGCCATTATCCGGGAGTAAATACATGAATCTTGATCGAGTCAGCTCCGGCGCTGACGTGCCGAATGACATTAATGTCATTATTGAAATTCCGTCGCACAGCGACCCGGTAAAATATGAGGTCGACAAGGAAACCGGCGCCATGTTTGTGGACCGTTTCATGAACACTGCCATGTTTTATCCGTGTAACTACGGCTACATCCCCCATACCCTGTCTGAGGACGGCGATGCGGCCGACGTGCTGGTGGTGACGCCGACGGCACTGATCAGCGGTTCGGTGATCCGCTGTCGCCCTGTCGGCATGCTGAAGATGACGGACGAATCCGGTGTGGATGGCAAGATTCTCGCCGTGCCGGTGGACAAGCTGGCCGTCCAGTATCGGGGTGTCGAAAAACTGGACGATATGCCGCAGCTGTTGCTGGACCAGATCGCCCATTTTTTTGAGCACTATAAGGATCTCGAAAACAACAAGTGGGTAAAGATCGATGGCTGGGTGGGTATCGACGAGGCCAAGGCAGAGATAGTGGCCTCGGTCGAACGCTACAAAGCAGCGCCGGAAAAACCGGTCTTCTAGTCGACCGGCTTTTGTCAGTTACGCCTGTTGAAAACTTCAGCCAAGAACTTACCTGCCGGAGAGAGGTCAACAGCATGCACAGAATGCCCGCCGGGCAGGGTGAAGTCCGCAGCAGGTTTGAAGTCAGTTTGAAGTAATGAAGTAATTAAGTAATGAAGTAAAAAGGTAAGCAAGATAAGCCCATGAAAATCTGTATCGTTTCCGACAGCCATGACAACCGTCGCTTGCTAGACATTGCGGTAAAAGATGCCAAACAGCGCGGCGCCGAGGCGGTGCTGCACTGTGGTGACGTGGTGGCGCCTACCACCCTGCGGGTGTTGCAAAAATACGGCCTGCCGGTGCATGTCATTCATGGCAACAACACCGGTGATCTGTTCGCCACCTCGATGCTGTCGAATGAGCCGGACAGCGTGGTTACCTATCACGGTCAGGATGTGGGCCTGGAGCTGGCGGGGCGTAAAATATTCATCGTGCACTATCCACACTACGCGCGCGCCATGGGTGTCACCGGTGACTGGGACATGGTCTGTTGCGGCCACGATCATCGCGCCGAGATCGACAGCATTACCACCATCACCGGTTCTACTACCCTGTTCCTGAATCCCGGCACCGTCGCCGGGGTTGGCGCCCTGCCCACCTATATCATGGGTGATCTGGCCGACATGCAGTTTGAGATCATCTCGGTGCCGGTGGATCCCAACATGGCCTACAATATGCCGCATGTCACCGCGCACACGTGATGTGTCCGTAGCGTCGATAACGGCGCAGCGCTAAAAACGGAGCCCCTGCATGAACAAATCAAAATCGACCGCCAGCTTTTATGCCGAAGAGAGTCCTATCCATGGCAAGGGCCTGTTTGCCGCACGCCATATTGAGGCCGGCGAGGTGCTGGGTACGGTGTCCGGCAGATGGACAAAACGCAACGGCCCGTATGTGTTATGGGTGGAAGAGGATAAGGGCTTTCGGGTGGAATGCGATTTTCGGTTCATCAATCACAGCCCCGAACCCAATGCCGCCTATTACGATACCCTGGAGGTGTGTGCCTTGCGGGATATCAGGCCGGGCGAAGAGATTACCCATGATTATCAGTCGGAGGGGGCGTTTGAGTAGCCCGCCCGTCGGGTCGGTAGCCCGCGTGTAGTGCTGTTAATCAGTAACGCTAATCCGGCGTATTGTGCGCCACCCAACGGCGACCCTGCTCCGTCTGTTCCTGCTTCCAGAACGGGGCGCGGGACTTGAGTTCCTCAATCAGATAGCGACAGGCCTCAAAGGCCGCACTGCGATGCGCGGACCATACCGCCAGCAGCACGATGGGGTCGCTGGGCTGGATCTCGCCGTAGCGGTGAACGATGAGGGTGTCGAGAATATCCCAGCGCTGCCGGGCCTCGTCAGCAATGCTTTGCAGATGTCTCCGGGTCATCGCGGGGTAGTGTTCCAGCACCATGCCTTGCACGTCGGCGCCGTCATTAAAGTCGCGCATGGTGCCGATGAACAGGGTCGTGGCGCCAAACTTGCCCGCGAGTTGCGGTTGGGCATCCTGAAAGTCCTGGATCTCATTCCAGGGATCAAAGGGTTGGCCAAACAGTTTTACGTTGGACGGCGTGTCCACGGTCAGCCGCCGCTGACCGGGGGAAAGAAGGCGACCTCATCGCCATCCTTGACCGCCTGCTCGCCATCGGCATATTCCATATTGACGGCGATCAGGGTGTTGGCCGGGCGTTCCCGCCCACCGGTGGCGACTGCCCAGGCCTCGGCGGCCGTGGCGATGCCGTCCGCCGTCAACTGGCAATCGGCGCGGCCGATGGATTCCCGCAGGCTGGCAAAAAATTTCACAGTGATGCTCATGACGCCTCTCAGTATACTATCGGTTCTGCGTTTGATGCAGTGAGGTCGCGATTGTTCCGTCGCTGGGTGTTTTTCAGCGCTGAGAGCCTGTGAAAAAACCGTCGGCCTACTGCGGCTGTCGATTTTTTCACAGGCTCTGAGTGTTCCGCGGCCCGGCGCGAAAAATCCATACCCCCATTGAGAATGCCTACGTCTACAGTGAGAGCCACAGCATGAGCAAAACTGATTCCGGATTGACCCATTTTAACCAGGCCGGCGAGGCCCACATGGTGGATGTGGGCGATAAGGCCGTGACCCAGCGCAGCGCCGTCGCCGAAGGGCGCATCGTGATGTTACCCGAGACCCTGCGGCTCATCATCAGCGGCCAGCATGGCAAGGGCGACGTTTTGGGCGTCGCGCGGGTGGCGGGCATCATGGCGGCGAAAAAGACCGCGGAACTGATACCGCTGTGTCATCCCCTGGCCATTAGCAGGGTGACTGTGGAACTGGAACCGGCGGAGGACGAAAACGCCGTGGTGTGCCGCGCCACGGTGCAAACCAGCGGCCAGACCGGGGTGGAGATGGAGGCCCTCACCGCGGTGCAGATTGCCCTGCTCACGGTGTATGACATGTGCAAGGCCGTCGATCGCGGCATGGTGATGGGCGGTATCGGACTGTTGGAAAAGCGCGGGGGTAAATCGGGGCATTGGCGGCGTGAGTGAGGGGTGGCGGGTGCCGCAGCCTATATCGCAGCCTATATATAGAGGGTGGTGGGGCGGCCTGCTGCCCAATGCCGGAATCGAGGGCGTCAGAGAGGGCCGGCAGTTGAATACTCGCCGACAGTCTGCAACCATCAGCGCATGAAAATAGCCTTCACAAAAATGCAGGGCCTGGGGAATGATTTTGTGGTGATCGATGCCATTCATCAGTCATTTCACCTGAGCCCGGAGCAGGTGCGATTTATCGCCGACCGTCACCGTGGGGTGGGCTGTGACCAGGTTTTGCTGGTGGAGCCCCCGGATTCTGATGAAGTGGATTTCAGGTATCGTATTTATAATCAGGATGGTGGAGAAGTGGGTCAGTGTGGCAATGGAGCCCGCTGTTTTGCGCGATTTGTGGTAGACAACCACCTTACCGACAAGACCGAGATCGTCGTGAAAACCGCCTCCGGGGTGATCCGGCCGCGCTTGGAGGCCGATGGTCAGGTGACGGTGGACATGGGCGTGCCGAATTTTGCCCCTCAAAGCCTGCCGTTTGAGGCGAATGTGGAGTCCGATCGCTATAAATTGGCTTTAATTGATGGCGAGGTGGAGATTGGAGCTGTTTCCATGGGTAATCCACACGCGGTTGTGCAGGTGGAAGACGTCGATGCGGCCCCGGTCTCCAGCTGGGGGCCGGCGATCGAAGGCCACCCCCGTTTTCCGCAGCGGGTCAACGTGGGGTTTATGCAGGTCCTGTCGCGCGCGCAGTTGCGGCTGCGTGTCTATGAGCGCGGCGCCGGTGAAACCCAGGCCTGTGGCACCGGCGCCTGTGCCGCCATGGCGGTGGCGCATCAATGGGGAATGGTGGATGATGCCGTAACGGTGCAGCTGCCGGGCGGGGAGCTTTTGATACGCTGGGCGGGTGGGCGGTCGCCACTGCTGATGACCGGGCCGGCACAGACGGTGTTTGAGGGGACGATCGATCTGGGGTGAGCCTGCGGTCATGGTTTTGTACGTGTACTGTAATCGTGTTGTATCGAGGATGCAGTCATCGGCGCGCCATACCACCTAAGACCGACAGATTCCTCGTTGCTATAAAGATGGACGGTCGGTACGGGTGAAAAATAGGTAAAAACACGGGTAAATAATGTGAGCAAGCAAGAAACCACGGCACCAGAATCCACCAGGCCGGCTCAGTCGCTGGATGAGCAGGCTGTCGCCGATTACCTGCGTCGGCATCCCCACTTTTTTGAAAACAAGCCTACCCTGTTGGCCGACCTGCGGATTCCCCATACCGCGGGTTCGGCGGTGTCGCTGGTGGAGCGTCAGGTCGCCGTACTGCGTGACAGCAATACCGGCCTGCAGGATCAGTTACAGAGCCTGATCCAGGTGGCGAGAGAAAATGACCGGCTCAATGGCCTGTTGCAGAAACTGACCCTGCGGTTGATCGAGTGCGGCAATCTGGGCGACCTGCTGGCCCTGATCGACATCCGTCTGCGCCAGGACTTTTCGGCGGATCGGGTGACCGTGCAACTGTTGTCGACGCCGAAGGACGGGGCGCTGGCCACGCGCCCCGAGTTTGTGCGCGATGCGGATGCCTTGCGGGGCCTTTTTCAGCGCCTGCTGGGCGCAGGAAAACCCTATTGCGGCCAGCTCAAGGCGGAACAGCTGGAGGCGCTGTTTGGCGAACAGGCCGCCGAGGTGGGTTCCGCCGCGCTAATGCCCCTGAGTCGGCGCAATGGAGGCGGGCAGGGCGAGCTGGGCCTGATCGCCATCGGCAGCTTCGAGCGCCGGCGTTTTCACAGCGCGGTGGATACGGCCTTTCTGGGCCGCATGTCGGAGATCATCGCGGCCACCCTGCAGGGGTATCTGCGGGCCGATGACTAAACGGGGCCTGAGAGCCTGTGAAAAAACCGTCGGCCGCAGTAGGCCGACGGTTTTTTCACAGGCCCTGAGATTTTAAGGGCGGCTGGCCATCATGCAGGAGAGCGCCCGGCGGTGGATTGATCGTTTCCTGTCCCACCTGCAAAACGAGCGGCGACTCTCGCCGCACACCCTCAGCAATTACCGGTGCGACCTGTTGGCCACGGCAGACTATTGCGCTGTGGCCGGCGTGGCCGACTGGTCGGCGCTGGATGCAAAACAGCTGCGGAGCTATCTGGCGGCCCGCCACCGACAGGGTATCGGCGGGCGCAGCCTGGCGCGGGCGCTGTCGACCCTGCGCAGCTTTTTGCGCTATCTGGTGCGCGAGGGCGAGCTGAAAAACAACGTCGCGCAGGGCGTGCAGGCCCCGAAGGCGCCGCGCAAACTCCCCGAGCCCCTGGATGTGGACGAGATGACGCGGCTGCTGTCACCCGCCGGGGCCGCCGATGACCCGCTGATGTTGCGGGATAACGCCATGCTGGAGCTGATGTATTCCGCCGGTCTGCGACTGGCCGAGCTGGTGTCGCTGAATGTGGGCGAGATCGACCTGCACGAGGGCAGTGTCGCGGTGACGGGTAAGGGCGGAAAGGCGCGCGTGGTACCGGTGGGGCGTTATGCCTGCGAGGCGCTGGTGAAATGGCAGACCCGGCGGGCGGGCCTGGCCCATGAAAATGAACCGGCCCTGTTTGTGAGCCAGCGCGGGGGACGGCTGAGCCCGCGCGCGGTGCAGCTGCGCTTTCGGCAACGCGGGGTGCAGCAGGGTCTCGACAGTCGGGTGCATCCCCATAAACTGCGCCACGCCTTCGCCAGCCACCTGCTCGAATCCAGCGGTGATCTGCGCGCGGTGCAGGAGCTACTGGGCCATGCGGATATCGCCACCACCCAGATATACACCCACCTGGACTTTCAGCACCTCGCCGAGGTGTACGACCGCGCCCATCCGCGGGCGCGGAAGAAGAAGGGATAGTGCTGAGGATTAAGTGCTAAGTGCTGAGTAAAAGCCGCAGATCGTTGCGTGGCACTTAGCGGTAAGAAAACATGCGGCGCAATGCCCTTCGGTAATTGCGCTCTACGCACTGTAGGAGCCGAGCCCCCTCGGCGATTCAACCTCAACAATTTCACCAACCCGACCCATCGGCCAGGGGCTGGCCTCCTATTCAGCACTACGAACCGCGTCTAGCGGAAAACCTTGTTAAGGAACTGCTGCAACTCCGCCCAGGATTTCTCATCCGCCTCGGCGTTGTATTCCAGCGGCATGTTGAACTTCTGGCCGTTGGCGGTTGCGTCGGGATTGGTGAAGGCGTGCTTGGCGTTGGGGTAGTTGATGAACTGGTAGTCCACGCCGGCGTTCTGCATTTCCTGTTTGAACGCCTCGATCTGCTCGGGCTTGGTGAAGGGATCGGCCTCGCCGTTCATTACCAGCACTTTGGCCTGTATCTGACCTTTCTGCGCCGGGGTCGATGTGCCGAGGCTACCGTGGAAGCTGGCGACGCCGTCGAGGTCGAGGCCGCGGCGCGCCATCTCCAGCACCACGCCGCCGCCGAAGCAGTAGCCGATGGCGGCGATCTCGTCGCCCGTGACGCTGGGCTGGGATTGCAGCACCTCCATCGCCGCCTTGAAGCGTGCCTCGGCCACCGGCATGTTCTTGCTCACCTCGCCGGAGAATTTGCCGGCATCATCCGGGTGCGCGGCCTGTTTACCGTCGCCGTACATGTCTACCGCCAGGGCGGTGTAACCCAGCTCGGCCAGCATGCGCGCCCGTTTGCGGGCGTAGTCGTTATGCCCCCACCACTCATGCACCACCAAAATGCCGGGACGCTTGCCGGTTTTCGCGGTATCCACCGCCAGATAACCCTTGAGCGTGGTGTCGCCCGCCTGATAGCTGACTTCGGTGCCCTTGACCTCGGCCCAGGCCGACACGGCGCTGGCGATGAAAAGGCTGGCTGCGATGATGAGCTGCTTCATGTGAATTCCTCGAAAGTGGTGTGGTGATCGGTACACGCACGGATCATCGGTGATGGATTACCGGCGGCTTTTTGTTGCTGTGTTTGCTACTGTGTTTATGGCAATTGAGCTCTGGTTATCAGTTTGGTTATAAGTTCGGTGTGGCTTCGGTTGAGGGATAGCTTAGCGGGTTATTAAGTGCAAGGCTAAAAGCGCAAGCTTAAAAGTACAAGGCCAGGAATTCCTCGCCCCGCGATGAAATCATGTAAAATCGTGCTTTGCGACGCGATCCCTACCGCGGCGCGCATGCACATAGCCCGCCTTCTGGCGACGAAAGAGGACTCAAGGATTTGGAACAATATCACGGCACGACCATCCTCTCGGTACGGCGCGGCGACGCGGTGGTGATCGGCGGCGACGGTCAGGTTTCCATGGGTAATACCATCATGAAGGGCAATGCACGCAAAGTGCGGCGCCTCTATCACGGCAAGGTGGTGGCCGGGTTCGCAGGCGGTACGGCGGACGCCTTTACCCTGTTCGAGCGCTTTGAGGGCAAACTGGAAAAACACCAGGGCCACCTCACGCGTGCCGCCGTGGAGCTGGCCAAGGACTGGCGCACGGATCGCATGCTGCGTCGGCTGGAGGCGCTGTTATCTGTGGCCGATGAGACCGCCTCGCTGGTGATCTCGGGTAACGGTGATGTGATCGAGCCGGAGTATGATGTGATCGCCATCGGTTCCGGTGGCTCCTTTGCCGAGGCCGCGGCTCGTGCGCTGATGCAGAACACCGAACTGGGCGCGCGCGATATCTGTGAAAAGGCGTTGAAGATTGCCTCGGAGATCTGCGTGTTTACCAACGACCACTTCACCCTCGAGGAATTGCGCGTGGGTGATGCACACAAGGGGGCAGGTCAATAATGCCGTCACCGAAGGATGAACTGCAGGCGCAGATGACCCCGCGCGAGATTGTGCAGGAACTGGATAAGCACATTATCGGCCAGGCCGATGCCAAGCGTGCCGTGGCCATTGCGCTACGCAACCGCTGGCGGCGTTCGCAGGTGGCGGATGCCCTGAAGGGCGAGATCACGCCCAAGAATATATTGATGATCGGGCCGACCGGGGTGGGCAAGACCGAGATCGCGCGACGTCTGGCCAGGCTGGCCAATGCCCCCTTTGTGAAGGTCGAGGCCACCAAGTTTACCGAGGTCGGTTATGTGGGGCGTGACGTGGAATCCATTATCCGCGACCTGGTCGACATTTCCATCAAACTGGTGCGGGAAACGGAGATAAAAAAGGTGCGCTTCCGCGCGGAAGAGGCGGCGGAGGACCGTATCCTCGATGTCCTGTTACGCCCGGCCCGGCCCAGTAATCTTGGCTTCGGCGGGACGGGGACAGCGGAAGCGGAGGACGCGACCGAGTCATCGACGCGGCAGAAATTCCGCAAAAAGCTGCGCGAGGGGGATCTCGATGACAAGGAGGTCGAGATCGAACTCAGCGCCAGTCCGGTGGGCGTGGAGATTATGGCGCCGCCGGGCATGGAGGAGATGACCAGCCAGTTGCAGGGCCTGTTTCAGAACATCGGCAGCGGTCGCACCCATACCCGCAAGCTGCGCATCAAGGATGCCCTGAAGCTGCTGGTGGACGAAGAGGCCGGCAAGCTGCTTAACGAGGAAGAGATCAAGCTGCGCGCGGTGGACAACGTCGAGCAAAACGGCATCGTGTTTCTCGATGAGATGGACAAGATCTGCAAACGCGGCGAAAGCTCAGGCCCGGATGTGTCGCGCGAGGGTGTGCAGCGTGACCTGTTGCCGCTGGTGGAAGGCTCCACGGTAACCACCAAATACGGCATGGTAAAAACCGATCACATCCTGTTTATCGCCTCGGGCGCGTTTCATCTGTCCAAGCCGTCGGACCTGATTCCGGAACTACAGGGACGTCTGCCGATACGGGTGGAGCTCAATGCACTCAGTACCGAAGACTTTGTGCGCATCCTCACCGAACCCGATGCCTCACTCACCGAACAGTACATCGCCCTGCTGGGCACCGAGGGTGTCAGCCTGTCATTCTCCGCCGAGGGGATTCTGCGCATCGCCGAGGTCGCCTGGATGGTGAACGAACGCACCGACAATATCGGTGCGCGTCGATTACACACGGTGGTGGAACGCCTGCTGGAAGAGATCTCCTTTGCGGCAGCGGATCGAAGCGGTACCTCCGTGACGGTGGACGCCGCCTATGTTGACGAGCATCTCGGTGCGCTGGCCAAAGACGAAGATCTGAGTCGCTATATTCTTTAACCACCATTACGGTGTGTTAACCAACCAATGATTGACGGAGAATGGTTATGACCTCGGCCCCAAGACCGACTGATATTAATCTGCACCAGGCCTCACGCATGCTGGAAATCACCTTTGACGACGGCAACACGTTTGAATATCCCTGTGAATACCTGCGCGTTTATTCGCCGTCGGCTGAAGTGGCGGGACATGGCCCCGGTCAGGAGGTGCTGCAGGTGGGCAAGGAGAATGTCAATATTGCCGGCATTGAACCGGTCGGCAATTATGCCGTCCAACTGGAATTTGATGACGGCCACCGCACCGGTATCTACTCCTGGGATACCCTGTATGTGCTGGGCCGGGACAAGACAGAAAAGTGGGCCGAATACTTGAACCGCCTGGAAAAGGCCGGTCACAAACGCAAGACGGCAGATAAAAGCTAAACGAGAAAAGAGAAAAGAAAAAAGATGAATCATTCGCCACAGGACAAGGACACCACTCACTTCGGTTACGAAAAAGTGCGCCGTGAAGAAAAGGCCGGCAAGGTGGCCGGGGTATTCCATTCGGTCGCCGATAGCTATGACCTGATGAACGACCTGATGTCGATGGGTGTGCACCGTCTGTGGAAACGTTACACCATTGAGATGAGCGGCGTGCGTGGCGGCCAGCGGGTGCTGGATATCGCCGGTGGCACCGGTGATCTGGCGGCAAAGTTTTCCGCGCTGGTGGGTGACCAGGGCCAGGTGATACTGGCCGATATCAATGATTCCATGTTGAGGGTGGGGCGTGAACGGCTGATCGACCGCGGCGTATTGTCTAACATGGAGTATGTGCAGGCCAATGCCGAATGCCTGCCGTTCCCGGACAATTATTTCGATTGCATTACCATTGCCTTCGGGCTGCGTAATGTCACCGACAAGGATGCGGCATTGCGATCCATGCGCCGTGTTCTGAAACCCGGCGGCCGGCTGCTGGTACTGGAATTTTCCAAACCGGTGGCGCCGGGTCTGGCCCCCCTCTATGACGCCTATTCTTTCAAATTGTTGCCGTTGATGGGCAGGCTGATTGCCAGGGATGATGCCAGTTATCGTTATCTCGCGGAGTCCATACGCATGCATCCCGGCCAGCAGGAATTAAAGGAGATGATGGAAAGCGCCGGTCTGGAGCGGTGTGAATATTTCAATCTTTCGGGCGGCATTGTCGCCCTGCACCGGGGTTATAAGTTGTGAGTGAGGCCCTGGACCTGGCCACAGTCCACTATGCCGGATTCTGGCGACGGGTGGGCGCGAGCCTGATCGACAGCGTCATGCTCATGGTGTTGATGGGCTTGCTGCTGGATCCGTCATTTATAAATGCGGGCATGCTGACCACCGAAGGCCTGCTGCGCATGGCTCTGGTATTGCTCATTACCGTTGGGCTGTGGCTGAAATTTCTGGGCACGCCGGGAAAGCTGTTGCTGGAATGCCAGATCGTCGATGCCGACAGCTTATTGCCGATGACCAGTCGGCAGGCGGTGCTGCGATATGTTGCCTATCTCGCCTCCGTCCTGCCCCTGATGCTGGGATTTTTCTGGGTGGCGTATGACAAACGCAAGCAGGGTTTTCACGACAAGCTCGCCAATACCGTGGTGGTGTACCGCGCGGGGCTCGAGGCCGACGATGAATCCACCAAAAGCCTGCAACAGCTGATGGGTGAACTGCGATGAGACACCTGCCCACCACCATCACTGCCGCTATCGAGTCGGCCTTGAATCGCGTCTTACAGTTAGACGAGGATAGCGTTGCACGCCTGTCCCGTTTGCAGGGCAAGGTGATCGCCATCGAGTTCAGCGGCCTGGATGTGGCCCTGTATCTGATTCCCGAGGCCGGCAAGTTGACCGTTTATGGCCGCTTTGAAGGTGAGGCCGACACGGTGTTGCGCGGTTCGCCACTGGCCCTGATGCGTATGGGGCTGGCGAAACATGCGGGCGATGTGGTGTTCGCCGGCGATGTCACAATCAGTGGCGACGTAGAACTGGGCCAGGAGTTTCGTGACATTCTGGATGCCCTGGATATCGACTGGGAAGAGCATCTGTCGCACTTCACCGGTGACCTGGTTGCACACAAGGTGGGCAATCTGGTGCGTGGCGCGGTTGCCTGGGGACGGCAGACGGCCGATACCCTGGGGCAGGATGCGGCGGAATATCTGCAGGAAGAGAGCGAGATGCTGCCCAATCGCGACGAGGTCGACGCCTATCTATCGCAGGTTGATGGGTTGCGCACGGACGTGGATCGTCTGGAGGCACGGGTACAGCGCTTGCAGTCACATCTGCCGGCCGCGCGGGGCGAGAGCGGTACGGCGCCGCATAGCGGAGAAGCGGAGTGATCGGATTTCGGCAGGCATTACGTCTCATCCACATCAACAATGTCCTCGGTCGCCACGGCCTCGACGAGGTGATCCTGGCGACCCACCTGCTGCGGCCGGTGCGTTTCCTGCAATACCTCTCGCCTTGGCGCTGGTTTCGGCGCGAAAAACTGGCCCGCGGCGTGCGGATTCGCCGCAGCCTGGAAGACCTCGGCCCGATCTTTGTCAAGTTTGGACAGATCCTCTCCACCCGCCGCGACCTGTTGCCGGATGACATCGCCCTCGAGCTGGCCCAGCTACAGGACAATGTGCCCCCTTTCCCCGGTGATCAGGCGCGCGCGATTATCGAAAGGGATCTGGGCAGGCCGGTGGGCGAATTATTTGCCCGCTTTGACGAGCGACCACTGGCCTCGGCCTCCATCGCCCAGGTGCACACCGCCACCCTGCATGACGGCAGGGAGGTGGTGGTCAAGGTGGTGCGGCCGAATATCCTTAACACCATCCGCCGCGATCTTGGCCTGCTGTATACCCTTGCCGATCTGGCCACCCGCTTCTGGGCGGACGGCAAGCGTCTGCGCCCGCGGGAGGTGGTGGCGGAATTTGAAAAGACCCTGCTCGACGAGCTGGACCTGATGCGCGAGGCCGCCTCGGCCTCGATGTTGCGTCGCAACTTTGCCAGCTCGGATCTGTTGTACGTGCCGGAGATCCATTGGCCGATGACGCATCGCAATGTGATGGTGATGGAGCGTATTCACGGCATCCCGGTGAGCGATATCGACGCCTTGCGGGCGCAGGGGGTCGACCTGAAAAAGCTGGCCGAGCACGGCGTGGATATCTTTTTCACCCAGGTGTTTCGCGACAACTTCTTTCATGCCGACATGCACCCCGGCAATATCTTTGTCGAACCCGGTGGCCGCTATATCGCGGTGGACTTTGGCATCATGGGCACCCTCAGTCACGATGACCAGCACTATCTGGCGGGCAATTTTCTGGCCTTTTTCCGGCGCGATTATCGCAAGGTGGCGGAGCTGCATGTAGAGTCCGGCTGGGTGCCGGAGGGTACCCGTGTCGAGGAGTTCGAGGCGGCGATTCGCACCGTCTGTGAGCCGATCTTTGAGCGGCCCCTGAAAGACATCTCGTTTGGCTATTTGTTGTTACGCCTGTTTCAGACGGCGCGGCGTTTCAATATGGAGATCCAGCCCCAGCTGGTGCTGCTGCAAAAGACCCTGTTGAATATCGAGGGCCTGGGGCGGCAGCTGTATCCCGACCTGGACCTGTGGCAGACCGCCAAGCCCTATCTTGAACGCTGGATGAGTGAACAGATAGGCGTACGGGCCATCTGGCGCGCGGCGCGCCGTAACGCACCGGAGTGGAGTGAAAAATTGCCGGAGATCCCCGGTCTGCTGCACCAGTGGCTGACCCAGGCGACCGCGACTGATGCTGCCAGATCGCCGAAGGCCGAGGCGGGCGCCAGCGAGCAGATGCGAGCCCTGCGCTGGGAGATTCGCCGCGCCAACCGTCGCCTGTTTCGCGCCATTGTCGGCTCGGCCCTGGTGCTGAGCGCCTCGATTATCTACGTCTATGCCGACCCCACCACCACCAGCATGCTGGGTAACGCCCCGTTGCTGACCTGGCTGATGGGCGGCCTGGGCGGCTTCGTGCTGATCTTCTCCTGGCCCGGCCGGGGCCGCTAGCCCGAGCGCTTGTTGGCGCCTGTCCCTATTCCCTGTCTCAGCAGAAACAGTAGCGCTCACAGCCGAGGGCGGTGATCTGCTCTCTGCGCAGGCGCAACTCCTGCGGCTCGGCCGAGGTGTCGGTTGCGACCCCTGCCGACAGGGGGGTGGACAGGGCCGGATGCAAAACCCCCACCAGCTCGTCGCCCTCGCTGCGGCTGATCTCCACCCACTGGCACTGCCCCTGCCGGTGGATCTGCACGTAACAGCCGGCCCCCAGGCAGCCTAGCCGCTCCGCCGTTGGTGGCTGGAAGATATCCTGTTGAATATTGCTACGGGTCATCATTTTTAGTACCTACTGCCACGTTCTGTGTCTGGTTAAAGATTATGCCATTCAGTGCCGGTTTGCTAACGACATTTGCGCCGGAGGCAAAACCAGTATTCAATATACACTTTATAGTCGATTCTGGACAATACACAGGAAAAACACACAGGACCGCCATGGCCCCCTTTCCGTTTCACCACTGGTTTGTGACCCAAGTCGAACTCAGTCATCGACGCATCCTGCTATCCGCCGCCAGCGCCCTGATTGCGGTGGGGCTGGTCGCCCTGATCAGCCAGCTCAGTCTGAGCGGGCGGGACGTCCCCCTGCTGGCGGCCTCGATCGGCGCCTCGGCGGTATTGCTGTTTGCCACCCCGACCAGCAACTTTTCGAGCCCCTGGGCCTTTGTCGGCGGGCATATGGTCTCGGTGCTCATCGGCATCACCTGTGCCCGGTGGATACCCAGCCTGCCGCTGGCCGCGGCCAGCGCAGTGAGTCTGGCGATCGTGGCGATGTTCTATCTGCGCTGTCTGCATCCCCCTGGGGGGGCCTCGGCCCTGATGGTAGTGCTGGGCGGCGAGTCGGTACAGCAGCTGGGGTATCAGTTTGCGCTGACCCCGGTGTTGCTGAATGTGGCCGTGATGCTGGCCTGCGCCATGCTGTACTGGCACCTCGCCGGCATCCGCCGGCACTCACCCATCGAGGAGGGACCGCGTCTGCACGACGACTGGCAACGTCGCGAGGAGGAGTGGCTGGCGGGGGAGACCCCCTTCAGCCACCAGGACCTGCTCCACGCCATGGGCGAGATGGACACCTATCTGGACATCAGTGAGCATGACCTGCAGGAGATCTATGCCCGCGCCATGCAGCGTGCCCATCAGTACGCCCTGGACGGGATTCGCTGCGGGGATATCATGAGTCAGCCGGTGATCAGTGTCGAATACGGCACGGAGCTGGGTGAGGCCTGGGCGCTGTTCGAACGCCACTACATCCGGGGTCTGCCGGTGGTGGACAGCTTTCGGCGGGTGCAGGGCATAATCACGGTCAGCGACTTTGTGCACATGGCCAATGAGTTTCGGGCCAACGGTGAGGCGACGGATGACAGTCATGGGGGCATGGCCGAACACCTTGCCTGGCTGCGTCAACGCACCCCGGGCTTCGAGTCCGACAAGCCGGAGGTGGCGGGCCAGCTGATGACCACGCCGGTGATTACCGCGTGGGTGGATGACCCGGTGAGTGAGCTGGTACCCCTGTTTACCCAGCACGCCATCCACCATATGCCGGTGGTGGACGAGCGCCGCAGGCTGGTGGGTATGCTGACCCGTGAGGATGTGATGGCCGCGAGGGCCGGCGCGGGGTGAATGGCGATTGCCGACAGGCTCCCAGCCCTTGGCGCTAACCGGAATTAGGCCAGACTGGCGACGAGCAGATACCCGGCGGGCAGCAGCAGGGCCAGCGCCAGGCCACGGGAGAGCCACAGCTGTCGTTGCTGTGCCTGTTCCACCAGGGCGAGGCGGTGCTGCAGCG
This sequence comes from Gammaproteobacteria bacterium, assembly GCA_032250735.1. Taxonomy (NCBI): domain Bacteria; kingdom Pseudomonadati; phylum Pseudomonadota; class Gammaproteobacteria; species Gammaproteobacteria bacterium. The sequence goes on along the minus strand of JAVVEP010000003.1, from coordinate 147,565 downwards.
AACCGAGGAGGGTGTCCAGCAGGCTGAAGCTGTGCTGGATGGCCTCGGTGCCCGCGGTGTAGAAATCGCTCGGCGCCAGCTCCACGCTGCGCTCATGAATAATGTCGTTCTCCAGCAGGGACAGGAATGCCTGGATCGTCCGCTGGCTCTGGTCGAGGGCATGGCCGGCACGGGTGCCGAAATCGGCCTCCTGTACCGCATCCCGCTGGGCGAGCGCACCCCGCACGTCCTGCCCCATCTGCTCCGCCACGCGGCGGGTGTTGGCCAGCAGATAGCGCAGTTTGACCCGCATCTCGATACTGCATCGGCCCCGCGCCGCCACGCCGGTGCCCATGCCCCGCGCCTGCCCCAGGGTTTCGGTCACCAGCGGCAGGGTGTTGATGGCCGTGTCCATGAGCCGCGCATTGGGGTCGGCGGCCAGCAGTAGGCCGGCGGCATCGGCCACATCATTGATGAGGTAGAGCAGCTCGGTCATCAGGGCGGTATGACGGCCGAAACTCTCGGCTGCGGAAAAGCGGCTGAGCTGTTGCTTGATGGTGGACCAGGCATCCAGCAGCGTCTGGCTGCGCGGCCCCACCCCCCAGTGTGCTTCCACGGACAGCAGGGCCTGGGTGCGGGCCATATCCTGGTCGATGCTCGCCTGCAGGCTGGTGAGCTTGGGGCGAAAGCTCTCGTCACCCTGTAACAGGGCATTGGCCATGCCGCGATGCTGGGGCAGCGCCTCCAGTAGCTGCCGTAGCTGCTTGACCGCCTGCAACCCCAGCAGCCGTTGCCCGGCGGCACGTGTCTGGGTACTGCGATACGCGGGCAGCAGGTAGCCGGCGGACAGCAGGGCACAGGCGGGAAACAGCAGGCTCAGGCTCATGGGCGGGGCATCGTGCTCAGCCGGCTCAGGCGCTGCGACAGCTGCACCAGGTAGGCGGAGGTGGTGGCCACGTCATCCATGATGCTGTTCTGGTTGTGGGCCTGCTGGTTGATATGTTCGATATGGCGGGCGATATCGGCGCTTACCGCGCCCTGCTCATTCACGGCCGCGCCCATGGTGGCAATCATCTGCGCGGTCTCATGGGCGCCGCGTTTGATGTCCTCCAGCGCCTCACCGGCGTGCCGGGTCAGGGTGACCCCCTCGCTCACCGAGTGTTGCACCCGGCCCATACCGTCCACGGTGGTAGTAATCTCGGCCTGGATCTGATTGATCTGCTGCGCCACCTCGGCCGCCGCCGCATGGGTACGGCCGGCCAGGGTGCGCACCTCGTCGGCCACCACGGCAAAGCCGCGGCCGTATTCCCCGGCGCGGGCCGCCTCGATGGCCGCATTGAGTGCCAGCAGGTTGGTCTGGTCGGAGATCTCCTCGATCACATGGATGATGGAACCCACCTGCTGCGAGCGTGCTCCCAGTGCCGAGATCTGCTCCGAGGCCTGGGCCACGGCATCGGCCGCAGCCTGGATCTCGGCGACTGCGTCCTGCACCACCCGGGCACCCTTGCCCGCGGTCTGATCGGCGCGCTCGGAGATGTCGCGGGTGTTCTCCGCCTGTTGTTCGATCTCGTGAATGCTGGCCACCATCTGCTCGACGGCGGAGGCAATACTGTTGACCGCCGTCTCCTGTTCGCGGGTGCCGGCGGCGCTGTTGGCCGACATCTGCGACAGCTCGTCCGCGGCGCTATTGACCTCGTTGGTCGCCGCCGAGATGCGCGAGAGGGTGCGGCCATGCTCGGTTGCCGCACGTCGCAGCCGCTGCTGGGGCGCGGCATATTCCCCCGACAGCGGCTGCGGCAGGCCGCGCTGGGCATGGCGTCCGGCAATAAAATAGGCCAGCAGGAGATAGACCGTCAGCCCGCTGCTGAGGCCGATAAACACCAGCACCTCGTTGCGGGCCGCCGCATCCGCGATGTGCGCGAGAAAGTGGTGGGCCAGCAGCCACTGGGGCGAGAGGACCAGCAGGCCCAGCAGGACGAGCTTCTGCCCCAGGCCCAGGCGGGACAATACCGATACGGCGGGTAAGGTAAGGTGTTGCAGCATTTTTCGGTGTCTTCGTGACGGTTGCGTTGTAAAAACGGGACAATTGAAGGTTGCGCCAGGCCGGCCATGGCTCTGCAGAAACCCCGTTGATGAGAGTGATATTGGCCGCGAATGGCAAAACTTAAGTGAACGGCCCTGGGAGGCTGTCGGATTTAGGGGGACTGAAGCGAATGAGTGGGATAGCGGCCAATTCACCCTAAACCCGGCGGATTCCTAGCGTTGCTGGCCGGGATCGGTCTCCAGCAGGGTCTGCACCGCGCGGGTAAAGGCCTCGGTCTCCCACGGGGCGGGGCCAAGCTGGTAGCCGAGCACAAGCCCGTCGCGGGAGAGGAACAGGGTATAGGGCAGGGCGGGCAGGCTGAGGAGCGCATGGTCATCCGGATGCAGCAGCAGGGGCGGGAGGGGTAGCCGGTATTTGTGCAGAAAGTGCCGGGCCTGGGCCAGCCGCCGATCCACGGAAAGCACGACAATCTCGATCTCCGGATGCGCCGTCTGCCACCGCAACAGGGCCGGCAGCTCCCGGCGGCAGGGGACGCACCATGCGGCCCAGAAGTGCAGGATGCGGGCCCTGCCCTGGGTGTCGGCGAGCGAGTGGGTGTGGTCATCCGCATCCTGCCAGCGGATAGGGGGCAGGGGGCGGAGGTCACCGGGCCGGATCGCCGCCTGGGCGGCATAGTCTGTCGCCGGGACAGCCGCTTGAACTGTCGCTTGAACAACAGCGAGCAGCGTCAGGCCGATCAGCGCCGCCGTGAAAATCTTCATGGCAGCTGCTGTTCGAGGCTGGCGGTGAGGGCGCTGCCGTCACGGAAGTCTTCATTGAGCAGGATGGTGCCGGTGCGGTCGATGACCACCACCGTGGCCATGGTGGCGTTGAGCTGGTGTTGCAGGGCCTGATCCACGTCGGCCAGGGTGACGAAGTCGGAGCCGGCATAGCCATTGGCCAGCTCCTGCATGCGGCTGCCGCTGACACTGCCGGACACGTAATCCACCAGCGCATAGACCACGCGGCCGCGGTTTCGGAAGCGGGGAATGATCTGGCTGTAGAGGTAATCCGAGTGGGCCAGGCAGACCGGGCACCACATGGTGAAGTAGAGCACGATGACATCGGCGGGGTCACTGCCGCCCTGCAGGTGGGCCGATAGGGTGAAATCGGAGCCGGTGCTGGTGGTGAGGCGGAAGTCCGCCGCCTGCTGGCTCGGCTGTGCGCCGATGGAGCCGGCGACCACCTCGGCGCGTCGATCCGCGCCGGAGGGCGACAGGTCATCGCCCAGCCCGTCACAGCCCGGCAGGACGAGCAGCAGGGTGAGCAACAATCCCAAACCCGACAGGTTCCTAGCGTAGTACATGGCTGACTCCGAGGCTGATGATATCCGTGGCCGGAAAGTTTTCCCCCCAGCCATCGCGGGCCGGCGCATGGTTCCAGCTGAGCCGGCTTACCCAGCGACGGTCATCCGTTGCCCAGGCCAGGCTGGCGGTCAGGGAGCGCCTTTGCAGGCCGGAGGTGGGGTCGGTGTGGCCATCGAAGCGGGTCTGCTGTTCCGTCAGATGGGCGTAGGTCAGGGTCGCGGTCAGGGAGTCCAGCCGATCGGTAAAATAGGTGTAGCCCAGCGCGAGGCTGCGGCTGAAACGGTCGCCCAGCTGTTTGTCATAGGGTTCCACGTACTGGCCGTATTCGCGGTTCACCGGGCGCTCGAGGTAGCGGCCGTAGCTGGCCTGCAGGCTGGCGCTCCAGGGGTAGATGGTCTTTTCGATGAGCACCGAGCCGTCCAGGCGATAGGCCCCGCGGCCGGTGATGTCGAAGCTGTCCTGCACCTGGTCGTAGGGCGAGGTGCCGGTGGGTATCAGCAGGGAGGCGCCCCAGTAGATGGCAGGTTTGAGGTCCTGCCAGCCAGTGACGTTCCAGACACAGGTGATGTCATCAAAGGCCTCGTACCACATCGTCACCATGCCGTCCCCGATGCCGTGGGTGGCGCGTTCCAGGTTGGCGTAGCGGTTGTTGTTCCACACATAGGGGAGCGATGCCGACAGCTGCCAGCGGGGCGCCAGACGCTGGGCGTAACCCAGGTTGAGGCGGTATTGCTGCAGCGCAGCGCCCGGCGGGTCGGGCGACCAGTCGCCATCGCCCTTCCAGAAACCGTTGTAGTATTCCCCGTCGACACTGACATCGATCATCGCCTGGGAAGTCTTCGGCAGCAGCAGCGAGCCGGAGGCACCGCCGCCGCAACACGAGGCCGCCGACGCGTTGCCGTAGAGGCCGACGCCGATCAGCCCCACGGCAAGAAGGGCGATGGGCCTGACCGTGCCGGGGAGCGACGCGGACACCTTGGCGCAGCGGTTGCCGGCACTTTTCCAGTGGCATTTTTCAAAGGTCATTTTTCGGGTGGCACTTTTCAGCTACTACAGGTTCGGTGCCGGGGTGGCCAGAAAGGTCGCATAGGCCGTGCCGTCGGTTGCCGGGTTGCCGTCCGTGCTCTTTTGCTCGCCATTGACGCTGAGGCGCACATGGATCTCGCCCTGGCTGCCATTGTCCAGTCCGCCCAGGCCCTCGGCCGTCCAGTAGCCGCCGCCGTCTTCGCTGGCCGTGATCCAGCTGCCGGCATCGGTGGAGACCTCGACGCTGATGCTGGTCACGCTCAGTTCATGCTCGGCATCCCCAGGGTTGAGGATGCTGCCCGAGGCGAGGGCGGGGTAGTCCATCATGTTTTCCCTGGCGGCGATGAACAGCTGGAAGCGGTGATTGCCGGTCTCACCGGACAGGCCGGAGCGGAACAGGTAATAGCTGCGGCTTTCCGGCTGGCCCATGCCGGCGATGCGGTCGTCCACCCCCTTGAGGGTGGCGCGGGTGGAATCGCCCATGGCCATCATCACCGGGGGATAGAAGTGGGTCTCATCGGTGCCGTCGATCAGCAGCCGAAGATCCCAGTAGCCCATGGCCGTGCCGTTCATCATCTGTGAGGCCATCAGGTAGTAGACGGTGCAGGCATAGGTGCCGGCAGTGGCGGTCTCGGTGCAGCCGTCCACCGGGGTGCCGTGGCTGTGGCTGGCCATGTGCATCACGGGCAGCAGGCTGAGGGATAGCCCGGTCTGCGGGGCCAGACCGGTGGCGGCGTCGGTCACCGCGATCTGGAAGCGGGACTTGCCCTGCATCGCCGCCATGCTGCCCGGCAGGTTGTCAGGCAGATAGCGGAGACGATAGCGATCGGTGAGCGCCGTGCGGGCGAAAGGCAGCACACCGATCTTGTCATTGGTGAGCCCGCTCAGGTCTCTGCCGCCGGCGCGGAAGTTCAGCAGGGCGCGGCCAAATCGATTCTGGATGTCGGCGCCGAGCGCTGTCGCGGTGCCGGCAAGGGTGATGCCGCCGGCGCTGCCGGCCCCGTCCAGCTGGCCGTCGGCAAGGTCCTCGGCCAGGGCGCTGAGCATATCGAACTGCCGGGCCGGGTCGAGGCCGAGGTCGTTGCCCAGCTGGCTGAATGCCGCCGCGCGCAGGCCGGCCAGGCGCTGCGCGTCGGTGGCGTCGGGCGCTTCGTGGGTGGCATCGGCGGGAGCGATGGCGTGATCGGGCGAAAAGCCGAAGGCGCTGGTGAAAAGGGCCTGCGCCTCGGCGAGGCTGTGGCCGAAGCGGTTGATGAGAGTCGCCAGCAGGGTGCTGGCCGGCGTGGCGTGCACCTGGTCGTCCTCGTCGAGGCTGTCGGCCGCGATGTGTGCGCTGAGGATGCCGGCGTCGGCTACGCTGCTGCCGGTCGCCTCATCCACATAGCTGCCGCCGCTGCATTCCAGCAGCAGCTCGCCTTGCAGGTAGGCCTCGTGCACGGTGATGCGGTAATCGCCAGCGGCGTCCGTGGTGACGGGGCCTTCGAGGATGGCCCCGTTGGCGGGGTCCTTCACCATACAGTGGGCGCCATTCACGGCGGCGGCGAAGGCGGAGCCGGTGAGGGTCAGCGCATGCGTGGCGTGATCATGCGCGGTATCGTCGCTGCTGCACCCGGCCAGGCCGATGCAGGCGAGGCCGGCGAGGCACAGGGTGGCTATGTGGTGTGTGAATGACAGAGGGTTTGTGGTCGACATGCGGCGCTCTCCAGGCAGAAATAGTGGCGAGCATGCTAATACCATGGGAATGGCAGGGGAATGCGACACAGTGTCGCAGTTTGGTGTGATGCGGGTGCTTGCCTCTGCGTTGAGGCATTCATTCTGTGACTAATCGTCGGTCACGATGATGAACGATTTTTAACGGAGGCCGTTGTGAAGCCGCTTATAGTTATGTGCAGGGTACTAGTCATGGTCAGTGCCAGGCCACTTTTTTAAGATGCCCTGTGACATCAAAGCCGCGACGCGACTGGTTTAAGATCAACCACAGCGAAATACCCAGAGTCCACTTATTCCTGGGCTGTGCGCTGGTCCGGTGCGACTCGCCAGGCAGGCGGGTCGCGGGTCAGCTTAGGGCCGCACCAAACCCGTCTCCACCTGCTGGCGTTTTTCCGCACCCACCAGGGTTTCGATGAGGGTGAGGGCGAAGTCCATGGCGGTGCCGGGACCGCGTGAGGTGATGACCTTGCCGTCGATCATGATCGTCTCGGCTGTGATGTCGGTGTTGCTGAGCTGGAGTTTTTCCAGCGTGCCGGGATAGGCGGTGGCGCGCTTGCCGTCGAGCAGGCCGGCACTGGCGAGCACCTTGGGTGCGGCGCAGATGGCAGCGGTAAATCGTTCGCTGTTGGCCATCTTTTTGAGCAGGGCCTGAATGCGCGCATCCTGATCCAGGTGGTCGGCACCGGGCAGGCCGCCGGGCAGCACCACCATGTCGTAGTCACTTTTCAGTGCCTCATCCAGAGTGGTGTCGGCGATCAGCACCACGCCGCGGCTGGCGTGTATCGGTTGCGCATCGAGACCGGCGGTGGTGACCTTGATGCCCGCCCGACGCAGCAGATCAATAATGGTAACGGCTTCCAGTTCTTCGCAGCCCTGCGCTAGTGGGACAAGTACGCTTGCCATAGTTTTGAATCCTCCATTGTTTGCTGTACCAATTGCGAGACCGGCAGTAGACGGATGCCCTGTGCCCGCAGTTTGGGTAACTCTTCCTCCAGCACCTTCATGGTTTCGGGGAAGGGGTGGCCAATGGCCAGCGCCGAACCGTTCTGTCGGGCCTTATTGATCAGGCGACGAAAGTGAAAGCGGATCATCTCCGGATTGCGGTCGTGGTCCAGAAAAACATCGCGGCGCAGATTGGGTATCCAGTTCTCGTTAGCCAGTTGCTGGGCGATGCTGGTTTTGGTGGTATAGCTGTCGACAAAATAGAGATTGTTGCGTTTGCGCAGCTCCAGCATCAGCCATTGCATGTGGCCGGGGTGCTGGGTGAGCAGGCTGCCCATGTGGTTGTTGACGCCGACGACATGGGGCACCGAATCCAGGTCTAGCTGTAGCTGTTTGGTGAATTGCCGTGCCGTCATGTCCAGGGTCAGGCCGCCGGGACCCAGGCGCTGGTTGTGCATGGATTCCATCGGCAGGTGCAGCATGATCTCTTTTTTGAGTCGATGCGCAAGTGTGGCCAGCTCATGGGCGTGCGGTGTCTGTGGCAGGAAGGCCAGGGTTACGGCGCCCGGTAGATGCACGGCGCGGGCATCACGTTGGTTAAGGTAACCGAGGTCATCGATGATGATGCCGATGCTGATCGGTGGTAAGCCGGTTGGCGGCTGATTGTCCGGTGTGGTCTCGGCCTGTGCGAGGCCGGCGGTGGCCGCAAGGGATAACCATAGGCATAGCCGTTGTGGCCATCCGTTGCGGCGCGGCAGGCATGAAGGTTGTGGTGCGTTATCCATCATGCCTGCGCGGACATCCCCTGGTGTTAGCGGCGGCCGAGAATTTCCAGACCCTTGAGAATATTCAGCGCCTCATACAGCTGGTAATCCGTTTGCGCCAAGGAGAGTTCCTTTTCGTCCGGCACCTTGTCCAGTGGCTTTTTGTCGGCCTTGCCGTTTTGCAGGTGACCGGACAGGTCGGACTCCTTGACACGCTCACCCGTGCCTTCCAGACGGGTGATCTTGACGGCCTCGAGCTCGATGTCCGGCTTGATGCCTTCCGCCTGGATTGAGCGACCCGATGGCGTGAAGTAGCGCGCGGTGGTGAGCTTCAGCGCGGTCTGGTCATTCAGCGGCAGGATGGTCTGGACCGAGCCCTTGCCAAAGGTACGGGTGCCGAGGATCACGGCGCGGCGGTGATCCTGCAATGCGCCGGCCACGATCTCCGAGGCAGAGGCAGAGCCGCCGTTGACCAGCACGACCAGCGGCGCACCATCCAGCAGGCGGCGCGGGGTGGCGCTGAATTTCATGGCGGAGTCCGCAATGCGGCCTTCGGTGTAGACGATCAGTCCGGAGTCGAGGAAGGCGTCGCTGACCTCAACGGCGGCATTCAGTACGCCGCCGGGGTTGTTGCGCAGGTCCAGCACCATGCCCTTGAGCGTGCCACCGTTTTCCTTTTTCAGCTGCTCGATGGCCTCGGCCAGGTTTTCACCCGTGTGCGACTGGAACTGCGAAATGCGCAGATAACCGAAGCCGTCCTCCAGGGTACGGGCGCGCACGCTCTTTACCTTGATGACGTCGCGGGTGATGGTGATCTTCAGTGGCTTTTCCTCGCCCTCGCGGATGATGGTCAGCACAATGTCGGTGCCGACCTTGCCGCGCATGATCTTGACGGCCTCATGCAGGGTCATGCCCTTCACCGGTTGTTCGTCAAGGCGGATCACCAGGTCACCGGCCTTCACGCCGGCACGCATGGCCGGGGTGTCGTCAATGGGGGAGATGACTTTGACAAAGCCGTCTTCCATGCCGACCTCGATGCCGAGACCGCCGAACTCACCGGAGGTGCCGACCTGTAGCTCCTTGAAATTTTCGGGGTCCAGATAACTGGAATGGGGGTCGAGCCCGGAGAGCATGCCGCGAATCGCATTTTCCAGCAGCGTCTTGTCGCTGACCTCTTCCACGTAGTCATTTTTAATGCGGGCAAACACCTCGGTGAAACTGCGTAGTTCATCCAGAGGCAGCCCGAGCTTGCCGACGATTTTGTCCGCGCTCTTCTCCGCAAACACACCCTGGCCAATGGCCAGGCTGACGCCGAGGATGATGCCGGTCAGGAGCACAAACAGCGTGCGATAGTTCGATTTCATGGATGACTCCGGGTCTCAAAACAAGAGGCCGTGATTGGGTTGATTAAAAGGTGGACCAGTGCAATGTCTGCTGAAGGATTCCGGCCGATTATGCAGTACTCCGCCTAACTTGTGAATAAACCTGCACTTTCATTGATCTGAATATTGTACCGGCCTGCACGAGGGTCGCGCAGGAAAAGTCCCTGTACGGTAAAAAAGTCTCGTGAGGGCGGGCGCAATGGAGGCGAGATCAAGAGTGTTTAACCTGTTTCGGCTCATTTCGGCACCACTTGAGGGGGTTGGTGGGTTTGCCGTTGTGGCGGATCTCGAAATACAGTGCGGCGTTCTTGTTGCCGCCACTGTTGCCAACGCTGGCGATGACATCGCCGGCCTCCACCCAGTCGCCCACCTCCTTGAACAGACTCTGATTGCCGCCGTACAGGCTCATGTAGCCGTCGCCGTGGTCAATGATGGTGAGCAGGCCAAAGCCGCGCAGCCAGTCCGAAAAGGCAATCCGGCCGTGGGAGATGGCGCGGACCTCGGTGCCTTCCGGGGCGTCGATGGTGACTCCCTGCCACTTGAGCTTGCCGACGTTGCGGGCGCCGCCATAGCGCGAAGTGAGCCTCCCGGCGGAGGGCCATTGCAGACGGCCGCGCAGGGTGTGGAAGGGGGTGTGCTCGGTGCCTTCGCTGCTGGGGGCGGCGTCGGTGGGCGGTGAGGTATCGGCCGGCGGGGCCGTGGCGAGGCGATCCAGCAACTGTTGCAGACGGCGTTCATCTTCCTGCAGCAGGGACAGGCGTTCGCCCTTGGCCAGGATCTGCTGCTGGAGTTTGGCCAGCACCTCGGCCCGCTGGCTGCGGGTCTGTTCGAGCTGCTGCTTTTCCGCGGACTGCTCCTGCTGGTTGCGTTCCAGCTTTGCGGTTTCGGACTGGATCGCCTGTTCGAGGCGGTGCAGCTCGGCGAGGCTGGTGTCGAGGCTGCGGATGCGGGTCAGGCGGGCCCGGTTGAAATAATCATAATAGGTGAGGGTGCGCGTGACGGCCGCGGGGTCCTGCTGGTTGAGGAGGATTTTCAGGTACTCCTGCTGGCCGATCGTGTAGGCGGCCCGGATCTGTCGGGCGAGCGATACCCGTTGCACCTGCAGATTTGCCTGCTGGGTCTTGCGGGCCCGGTGCAGCTTCTGCAGTTCGCGCTGTTGTAGGTGCAGCTGCTGGTTGAGGCCTTTGAGCAGGGCGACGACCTTGCCGATGTGGCGTTCGGTATCGCGCAGCTGGGAGCGGAGGTCGCGGTTGCGTTGCTGGTCGGTGTCCAGCTCATGGCGCAGGGACTGGATCTGCTGGCGCAGCTGTTCGAGCTTGAGACCGGTGTTGTGGTCGGTGGTGGATTCGGCCGTGGACAGCAGCGGCCAGCCGCAGCACAGCAGCAGGAAGAGGGTTGCGCATCGGCGGCGATTATGGACGTGCGGCACGGCGCCGGACAACTTAAGCGGCGTCATCTCCTGCCACGTCATCGGTCGCCAGGGTGACCAGGTTGTGGCCGCCCATCTCTTCGGGGATGTCGAGTCCCATCAGGGTCAGCATGGTAGGGGCGACGTCGCACAGCGAGCCGGTTTCGGCCAGGGTCGCCGGGCGGCCGATGTAGATCAGCGGTACCGGGTTGGTGGTGTGCGCGGTGTGGGCCTGGCCGGTGTCATTGCTGTGCATCTGTTCGGCGTTGCCGTGATCGGCGGTGATCAGCGCTTCGCCGCCCACGCTTTTCAGCGCCGTGACCACGCGCCCCAGGCACACGTCCAGCGCCTCGATGGCCTTGACCGTGGCCTCAAAATTACCGGTGTGACCGACCATGTCCGGGTTGGCGTAGTTGCAGATAATCGTGTCGTATTTCTTGCTGAGGATCGCCTCGATCAGCCTGTCGGTAAGCTCCGGGGCGCTCATCTCCGGTTGCAGGTCGTAGGTGGCGACATCCGGGGAGGGCACCAGGATGCGGTCTTCACCGTCGAAGACCGCCTCGCGCCCGCCATTGAAGAAGAAGGTGACGTGCGCGTATTTTTCCGTTTCGGCGATGCGCAGCTGGCGCAGGCCCAGGCTGGAGATGTATTCGCCAAACACATTGTTGAGGCGATCTGGGGGAAAGGCCACCGGGATATCAAAACTGGCGCTGTATTCGGTGAGGCTGATGAAGGCGCCGAGTTTGGGCGTGGCCGCGCGCTCGAATTCCGTGAAGCCGGGCTCAATGAAGGGCCGGGTGATCTGGCGCGCCCGGTCGGAGCGGTAGTTCATGAAGATCAGCACGTCGCCATCGCGCAGCTCCACCGGGCTCTTGCCCGGGGGCACAATGCGCGTAGCCTGCACAAATTCATCGGATTCGCCGCGGGTATAGGCGGCCTCAAGCGCGGCCTGGGCATCGGGGGCCTCGAAGTCGGCCTTGCCCTGGGTGATCAGGTCATAGGCGGCCTGTACCCGTGGCCAGCGGTGGTCGCGATCCATCGCGTAATAGCGGCCGATGACGGAGGCAAAGCGGCCGCCGCCCAGCGCATCGAAGGTGTCCTGCATGGAGCGGATGTAGGTCTCGGCGCTTTTCGGCGGGGTATCCCGACCATCCAGAAAGGCGTGCAGGTAGACGTGTTTGGCGCCACGTTCGACCGCCAGTTTGGCCATCGCGCAGATATGTTCTTCGTGGCTGTGCACGCCGCCCTCGGACAGCAGGCCGAGGATGTGTACGGCGCGGTCGGTCGCGATGGTGAGGTCCACGGCATCGGTGAGGGTGTGATTGGTGAAAAACGAACCGGTGCGGATGGCCCGGCTGACCCGGGTGAATTCCTGATAGACCACACGCCCGGCCCCCAGGTTAAGGTGGCCGACCTCAGAGTTGCCCATCTGGCCGCTGGGCAGGCCCACTTCCGGGCCAGAGCCCTTGATCAGGCTGTGCGGGTATGTTTCCCACAGCGCGTCCCAGTTGGGGGTGTGGGCATGCGCAATGGCATTGGACTCGGTTTCTTCGCGATAGCCCCAGCCGTCGAGAATAATCGTCATTACAGGAGCGGGTGTGCTTGGCATGGGTGTGAATTTACTCTTTATTTGTGTATCTGCATGGAATGTAAATAGTGTAGGCGAGTCGATCACGCCAACGGATGTAAGCAGGCCATTTTAGATGATTTCCTGATGGGATGAAATGCGCGTTCGGCCGCTTTTTGGGCGCCGATGGCCGTCACGGGGGACTAGTGACACTGGCTTCGCCGAAAAGAGAATAATGATTACTATTAATATTATTAATTGCTCAAATGATTGAATACTGTATAGTCGATAACCGGCCGCTTTCAAGCCTTGGCTTAGACCTGAATCCGTGGCTTAACCGCGGCGCCTGGCACAAGCTCTTGATTCCACAGCGGATCAAAAAATGCCCGCCTAACCTAAGGGTGAAGCTAGGATTTTTTGAAACCCCTGTGAAACCAATATCTCGCCTACATGGATGTAGGTGAGGGGCGTGAGCAGGAAGCGGAAGCTTAGCACCAGACATCCACGTTTAAGCCACGGATTCAGGTTAGTGATAGCGCCGGTTCCAGGCAAATGTTAATGCAGGTTTTGCTGCAAACAGAATCATCAAATATTCGTTTTGTGAAGGTGGTTGGGGCATGAATGTAATGGATCATCTGATTACCCGGGACGAGGACATCGAGCGCGCCTCGCGTTCCATCAAGGCGATGTCGCATCCGTTGCGGCTCAAGATTCTCTGCGCATTGGGTGATAAGGAGGTCAGCGTGCAGGACATCGTTACCCTGGTCGGCACCTCGCAGAGCAACATCTCCCAACATCTGGCCATCCTCCGCGACAAGGGCATCCTGATGTCCCGCAAGGATGCGAACCGTGTTTTTTATCGGGTCGGCGATGCCCGCACCCTGAAATTGATCAGCATGATGCGCGAAGTCTTCTGCTCGGTGGAATAGCGGGCTGGGCTGCGTTATCCGCTGCGGTGATTTCCCTGATCTACGTTTCTGGCCCACCGAACGCGGCAATCGGTGGTGCATTTCTGTTGTAACCTCTTTATTATGCGCCGCTTTCGCGCGTTTTGTCGGTAGTCCATGCAGTCCGTGGCCGATGTTATCGATCGTGGATGCTGTCGATTGCGGCGGCGGACCCTCACTATAAATTGTGGGCGTTAATCATCGCCGCCGCTGTCGGGTGGCCTGTTGTCGGTTGAATTCTGGAATGAGTAAAGGCTTGGTATGCAGCAGATAGGCAATTTTATTGTGGGTCACTGGGAACTGTTTCTCGCCCTGGTCGTTATTCTATTTCTGTTGGCGCGCACCTGGTTTGGTCCGGGCGCGGTCAGCCTGCTGATGCCCTCCGAGGCGATTCAGCTGATTAATCACCAGGATGCCCTGGTGGTGGATGTGCGTACCGACAAGGAATACCAGCAGGGACACGTGATGAATGCCATGCACATTCCTCTGGGGGTGCTGGAGAACCGCATCAACGAATTACAGGCCTACAAGAACAGCAGTATTGTGATGGTGTGTCGCTCGGGCGCGCGCTCCGGTCAGGCCGTCAGCAAGCTGAAAAAGCAGGGTTTTACCGAGGTGCACAATCTGGGTGGCGGCATGCTGGCCTGGGAGCGGGCCAACCTGCCGGTAACCACCAGGGCGGGTGTCCCCCCCCGGCCGATGGCTGCCGAGGTGAAGCAGGAAGTGGCGCAGATAACAAATACCGAGAGCGGCGCGCCGTCGGCGGACACCGCGGCACAGCCCGGCGCCGCGAAACCGGATGTACTGGTCTACACCACGCGCAAGTGCCCGTTTTGTACACGCGCCATTGAGTTGCTGAATCAGAAAGGGGTGGGCTACACCGAGGTGCGCATCGATACCTACCCCGAAAGGCGGGAAGAGATGGAGACCCGCGCCGGGCGCACCTCCGTGCCGCAGATATTTATCGGCGATGCGCACGTCGGCGGTTGCGACGATATGTATGAGCTGGAGGCGCGCGGTGAGCTGGATGCCCTGCTGGCGCGGGCCAGTCAATCGGCAGGCGCCGCGACCGCCGCCAGCGAAAAGACGCACAACGACAAATAGGTACCCCTTGTATGATCGATGACAATAACACCCCCGAGATCGTAATTTACACTGCGGCCTTCTGTGGCTACTGTGCGGGCGCCAAGAGTCTGCTCGGCAAGAAGGGGGTGGAGTTTACCGAGATCCGCATCGATAAAGAGGCCGGTAAACGCGAAGAGATGGAACAACGCGCCCGGCGCGACAGCGTGCCGCAGATCTTTATCGGCGAGCGCCACGTTGGTGGCTTTGACGACCTCGTCGATCTGGACATGGATGGCGAGCTGGATGAGTTGCTGGGCCTCGCCGAGTAGGCCCATTCTCCGCCCGCATGAGTGAATATCTGCACATTGCCTGTCCGCATTGCGATGGCATTAATCGTGTGCCGCAGGAGAAGCTGGCCGCCGGTGGCCAGTGTGGCGCCTGCCACCAGCCCCTCTTCACCGGCACGCCGTTGAGTCTCAACCAGGCCCGTTTTCAGCGCCATCTCGGTCGCAGCGATCTGCCGCTGCTGGTGGATTTCTGGGCCCCCTGGTGCGGGCCCTGTAAGATGATGGCGCCCGTTTTTGCCGAGGCCGCCCGGCAACTCGAACCCCAGCTGCGGCTGGTTAAGATCGACACCGAACAGGAGCAGGCCCTGTCCGCACAGTGGAATATCCGCAGCATCCCCACCCTGCTGCTGTTTCGGCAGGGCAGGGAGGTGGCGCGTCTGTCCGGGGCGCTGCAACTGCCGCAGCTGCTGGCCTGGGTGCGTCAGCAGGCGTGACCCGCGGCCGGCGGGCCGCAAGGCCCGGGGATGATTCACCAGTGACCTTGCTAGGCCGAATCGCGCCGCTGCACCCACCAACCTGAGACTTTTTCAACAACCTGTTAGAATCCGCCCGTTGATTCAGGCGGCCGGCAGCAGTTGGGCGGCTGCAACACCCCTTTCATTTCCGAAATTATTACTGGGACCACCATCATGTCAGAGCAAGAAAACCCAGGCGGCGTTGCTGCCGGCCAGCCGAACGAACAACAGTTTGGTCTGCAGAAGATCTACCTCAAGGACACCTCGTTTGAGACGCCAAATTCACCGGAGATCTTCACCGCCGAGTGGAAGCCGGACATCAATGTCGAGCTGGGCACCGGCGGCAAGCCGCTGGCGGAAAATGTGCACGAGATCGTGCTGACCGTGACGGTCACCGCCAAGCTGGGCGGCAAAACGGCCTACCTGGCCGAGGTGCATCAGGCGGGCGTGTTCACCATGGCGGGCTTCAGCGATGCCGAACAGGGGCACATGAAGGGCAGCTACTGCCCGAGCATCCTGTTTCCCTATGCCCGTGAGGCCATCTCCGACATCATCGGCAAGGGCGGTTTTCCGCAGTTGTTACTGGCGCCGGTGAATTTTGATGCCCTGCTGGCCCAGCATCAGGCCGGCGCGGCCGACAGCAAGGAGCAGGTACATTAGGCGCATGCCCAGACGAACAGCGTCGCACCCTGTGCGGACCCTGAAATCCCGAGAGACAACCGCCGGCCGACCGTGGCCGTCGCTGTTTTCACAGGCCCTGAGGGTGGCCAGACCGTGAATCAGGCAGAGCGGCCGATCACGGTCCTGGGCGCCGGTTCCTGGGGCACGGCGCTGGCGATCCAGCTGGCGCGCAGCGACCGGCCGGTGGTGCTGTGGGGTCATGACCCCGAGATGATGGCCAAGCTGGCCCGTGAGCGGGTAAACCAGCGTTATCTGCCGAACATCCCCCTGTCGGAGCGGATTGTTATCAGCACCAACCTTGAGACCTGCGTGCGGGGTGCGCGTGACATTCTGGTGGTGGTGCCCAGCCATGCCTTTCGCGCGGTGCTGACGGCGCTGCGCCCATTCCTGACAGAGGATGCCCGCCTGTTGTGGGCCACCAAGGGGCTGGAATCCGGCTCCGGAAAGCTGTTGCACGAGGTGGCGCACGAGGTGCTGGGTGAGGGCGTGCCCACCGCGGTGGTCTCCGGCCCCACCTTTGCCCGTGAGGTGGCCGAAGGCCTGCCCACCGCGGTGACGGTGGCCTCTCGCGATGCCCGTTTTGCCCACGATATCGCCGAGCGCCTGCACAGCAAGGCCTTTCGTGCCTACACCAGTGACGACGTGATCGGCGTTGAGGTGGGCGGCGCGGTAAAGAATGTGCTCGCCATCGCCGCGGGGATTTCCGATGGTCTGGGCTTTGGCGCCAATGCGCGCACCGCGCTCATCACCCGTGGCCTGGCGGAGATGATGCGCCTGGGTGAGCGGCTGAGTGGCCAGAATGGTAGCCAACAGGCCGGCCACCGCGAGACCTTCATGGGCCTGGCCGGGCTGGGTGACCTGGTGCTGACCTGCACCGATAACCAGTCACGCAACCGGCGTCTGGGCCTGGCCCTGGGGCAGGGCCGGCCGCTGGAAGAGGCGCTGGCCGGCATCGACCAGGTGGTGGAAGGGGTACAGACCGCCCGCGAGGTACACGATCTGGCCCTGAGCCAGGGCGTGGACATGCCTATCACCGAACAGGTCTATGCCGTGCTGTATGAGGCGCGCGCACCAAAAGACGCCGTCCAGGCGCTGCTGAATCGTGACCAGAAACCAGAGTTGAGCTAGGCCACATCCTTATCGTCGCGCCCATATAGGGCATTGATTACATAGGGGTTTTTTCTCCACAGCCATTTCCCGCGTGCCGCCGTATCGAAAAGGCGCTGTACGGACAGCGCGTGACTCCATGAACGTCACGGGCGTATCGACCGCCGGCCGCTCCGGCATGGATCATCCCCTTTTCCCCTTATTTCCTTCCCCCTTTGTCTGCGCCCACATTTGGTGCGCGAGGCCGTCATGGTGTGCAAAAGCGATGCCTGTCGGCGGCTCCATCCCCTGCGAGGGGCAGGCCTTTATCCGCTAACTGTTTGATTCTGTGTAGATCTCCGGTGCTGGTACGGTTGTTGCAATGCACTCGTGAGACAAGCTCGGCCATCCCCAGCGGGATGGTCCACCAGTAAAGGTCGGGCATATGGGCATACAGACTATTCTGCTGAATGAAGTGCCGGCCGCCAGTCAGCTGCTGCGACAGGGGCTGCAGGCGGCGGGGCACGAGGTGGTGGCGGAGCAGGATCCGGGCGAGGACCTGCTGGCGGCGGTGCAACGACACGCGCCGCGGCTGCTGGTGTTGAACCTGAGGACGGCGAACGCCATCCTGCTGGGCAGGATCGCCGAACTCAATCGCGTGCAGCCCCTGGCCGTGGTCCTGTTTGTCGAGGTGGATAGGCGGGAGCTGCTGGAGCGGGTCATGCAGTGTGGCGTCAGCGCCTATGTGGTGGATGGGCTGCAGTCCGAGCGCATCGAACCGATTGTGAATACCGCCCTGGCGCGCTTTGCCCTGATGAGCGGTCTGCGCAGGGAGCTGGCCGACACCCGACAGGTGCTGGCGGGGCGCAAGGCCATTGATCGCGCCAAGGGTGTGATCATGGCGCGACGGGGCTGCACCGAGGACGAGGCCTATAGCCGCTTGCGCAAGCTGGCGATGGATCGTAATCAGCGCATGGCCGAGGTGGCGGAGAACGTGGTGGCCACTGCGGCGCTGTTCGAGGCGAGCTAGGCGGCGAGGCCATAAGGTGAGGCCATAAGCTGAGCAATAAACAGATAGAGACAACGGCCGGCACGAGGCAGGCCAACAAGGTTTCCCGATCACCCAACGGCGGGTGATTCGGCGCACGATTCGCGAACGAGGCGGTGAGCTTGACCGCCAGGGCGCGTCTGCACGGACAACGGCGTCCACTGGTATAGCGAGTAATTGCTAGACAGGTGGACGCTTTTTTTTGCGGCATTTTTGCTGGAAGACAACCATTAAAAAACAGGATGGTGAGCGTTAGTGTTTTTAAATCAACAGGCAGACACAAAGGTGGAGAAAGTGATGAAAAGATTATGGGTGAGTCGTGGTGCAGGAATATCGAGACCGGCAGGCCGGGGATATATGAGAGGTGGGCTGGCAGCGCTCGCGGCGGTGGTCGCCCTCAACGGCATGGCGATGTTGTCGCCACGCTCGGTGGTCGAGGCGGCGGGGCTGGAAAAAGAGGAGCTCAAATTTGGCTTTATCAAGCTGACGGATATGGCCCCCCTGGCCATCGCCTACGAAAAACGATTTTTTGAGGACGAAGGTCTGTATGTCACCCTCGAGGCGCAGGCCAACTGGAAGGTGTTGCTGGATCGTGTCATCGATGGTGAGCTGGATGGCGCGCACATGCTCGCGGGCCAGCCGCTGGGTGCGACCATTGGCTTCGGCACCCAGGCAGACATCATTACCGCCTTCAGTATGGACCTGAACGGCAACGCGATCACGGTATCGAACGACATCTGGGCGCAGATGAAAAAGCACGTGCCGCATGAAAACGGCAAGCCCGTGCATCCGATCAAGGCCGACGCGCTCAAGCCTGTAGTGGAAAGCTATAAGGCGCAAGGCAAGCCTTTCAAGATGGGAATGGTGTTTCCGGTCTCCACCCATAACTACGAATTGCGGTACTGGCTTGCGGCAGGCGGCATCCATCCCGGTTATTACGCGCCCAAAAAGGGCGACACCTCGGGAACCCTGGGTGCCGATGTCTTCCTGTCAGTCACCCCGCCGCCGCAGATGCCTTCAACCATGGAGGCAGGAACGATTTATGGTTACTGCGTGGGTGAGCCGTGGAATCAGCAGGCGGTATTCAAGGGTATAGGCGTGCCGGTGGTGACGGACTATGAGATCTGGAAAAACAATCCGGAGAAGGTGTTCGGCGTCAGCCGCGAGTGGGCGGAAAAATATCCCAATACCCACAAGGCCGTGGTCAAGGCGCTGATTCGTGCGGCGCAGTGGCTGGATGCCAACGACAACGCCAATCGTCCGGAGGCGGTGAAGATCCTGGCCAAATCCCAGTACGTGGGCGCGGATTACGAGGTGATCGCCAACAGCATGACGGGCACCTTTGAATACGAAAAGGGTGACAAGCGTGCGGTGCCGGATTTCAACGTGTTCTTTCGTTACCACGCGACCTATCCCTACTATTCCGATGCGATCTGGTATCTGACCCAGATGCGCCGCTGGGGGCAGATCGCCGAGCCGAAACCGGACAGCTGGTTCATGGAGATTGCCCGCAAGGTCTATCGCCCGGACATCTATGCCGCCGCCGCCAAGGAGTTGATTGCCGAAGGCAAGCTGACGGCGAAGGACTTTCCCGAGTTTGAGAAAGAGGATGGATTCCGTGCGCCACAGACCCACTTCATTGATGGCATTCGCTATGACGGCCATCAACCCAATGCCTATCTGTCCAGTTTTGATATCGGGCTGAAGGACAAGGATGAAGTGAAATAGCGGGTGAACGCCTGTTGGTATTCCCCTTCGCTGGTACTACGGGCCGAAGGGGGCGCTCGGGAAGGCGTGTGGAAAACATTACCAACAGGCAGTGCTCGGCGATGATGGATTTTTCAGGCAAGACTTTTAGACAAGACTTTTAGACAAGACAAAGAAGGCGACAGGTGAGCTATGAATACGGCAGAAGTCAGTGAGGAGATAAAGGGCGAGCGTGTGCCCCTTAAAAGGCAGATGCCGGACGGGCTGGTCTGGTTACGAGCACGCTTGAAGGGTGTCATGCAGGCAACGGTCGCCCCCGTGGTGGCCTTTGTGTTGTTTCTGTTGCTGTGGAATGTAGGGGCCGCGCAGATCGAGACCTCCCTGGGTCAGCTGCCGGGGCCGGCCCAGGTCTGGTCGCAGGCGATGGGGCTGCTGGATGAGCATGTTGCCGAGCGTGAGAGGGAGGCGGGATTTTATGCGCGGCAGAAACAGCGCTATCTGGAAAAGCTGGCCGAAAATCCCGCTGCGGTGGAAAAGGTCCGCCCCTACACCGGCAAGCCGACCTTCATCGACCAGATCTTTACCAGCCTGTTGACGGTGGCGACCGGGTTTCTGCTGGGCAGTCTGATCGCGATTCCCCTCGGCATACTCTGCGGATTGAATGCCACCCTGTATCGGGCAATGAATCCATTGATCCAGATCTTTAAGCCGGTCTCGCCGCTGGCGTGGCTGCCGATAGTCACCATCGTGGTGAGCGCGGTGTACGTGAGCGACGACCCGCTGTTTTCGAAGTCGTTCGTCACCTCGGCGATCACCGTCACCCTGTGCTGTCTGTGGCCGACCCTGATCAATACCACCGTGGGGGTGGCGAGCATCGATAAGGACCTGATCAATGTAAGCCGGGTATTGCGTCTGAACTGGATGACCCAGGTGATCAAAGTGGTGTTGCCCTCGTCCATCCCGATGATGTTTACCGGGCTGCGCCTGTCGCTGGGCATCGGCTGGATGGTGCTGATTGCCGCCGAGATGCTGGCGCAGAACCCGGGGTTGGGCAAGTTTGTGTGGGATGAATTCCAGAACGGCAGTTCCAACTCCCTGGGCCGCATCATGGTGGCCGTGTTTGTGATCGGACTGATCGGCTTTTTGCTGGATCGCCTGATGCTGTCCCTGCAGCGCCGGGTGTCATGGGACAAGGGCGCAATGATTCGCTAACCACATCACGCAGCGCAACACGCGATAGCGATGATCAACCGCGCCATTGGCGTTGAATGTTTCAGGAGATTTACGATGAGCAAAGAACATCTATTACTGTCACAGGTGTGTATCGACTTTCCCACCGACAACGGCCCCTTTCGGGCGTTGGACAATTTCAATCTGCAAATGCACGCCGGGGAGTTTGTTTCGCTGATCGGCCACTCGGGGTGCGGTAAATCCACGGTGCTGAATATCGTAGCGGGACTCTATGAGGCGACCTCCGGTGGCGTGATCCTGGATGGCCGGGAGGTCAATGAGCCGGGCCCGGAACGGGCGGTGGTGTTCCAGAATCACTCCCTGCTGCCCTGGTTGACTGCCTATCAGAATGTGGAGCTGGCCGTGAAGCAGGTGTTCAAGGGCCGCAAGACCCGGGCGGAAATGGTGGAGTGGATTGAGCACAACCTGGCCCTGGTGCAGATGACCCATGCCAAACACAAACTGCCGTCGGAGATCTCCGGCGGTATGAAGCAGCGGGTAGGGATCGCCCGCGCCCTGGCCATGGAGCCCAGGGTGTTGCTGATGGACGAACCCTTCGGGGCGCTGGACGCGCTGACCCGCGCCCACCTGCAGGACTCGGTGATGGAGATCCATGCTGCGCTGGGCAATACCGTGATCATGATCACCCACGATGTGGATGAGGCGGTATTGCTGTCCGACCGCATCGTGATGATGACCAACGGCCCGGCCGCCACGGTGGGTGAAATCCTGGATGTCCCGCTGGCGCGCCCGCGCAACCGTATCCGCCTGGCGGATGACCCGGCCTATAACCACTACCGCAGCGAGGTGCTGAAATTCCTCTATGAGCGGCAGCAGCGCCCGGGCGAGGCACCGGCTGCCGCCGGGGCCGCCGGCGCAGTCATCACCGATCACAGCGCGGCCGAGGAAGAGCAGGCCGCATAAAAGGTTTACTCACTGCGGGGATGTGGCCTTCCCACCTGTCAGCCTTCACGCATCCCCGTGGTGAGTTCTATATTCTGGATTACCGTTCGACCGCACCCGCAAAACCCTGTTGTCGCCAGGCCTCGTAGACGATAATCGCCACGGCGTTGGCGAGGTTCAGGCTGCGGTTGTCGGGCAGCATCGGGATGCGCAGGCGCTGCCCGGCCGGTAATTCCTCCAGGATCTCCAGTGGCAGGCCTCGCGTCTCCGGTCCAAATAAAAAGGCATCCCCCGCCC
This sequence comes from Gammaproteobacteria bacterium, assembly GCA_032250735.1. NCBI lineage: Bacteria > Pseudomonadati > Pseudomonadota > Gammaproteobacteria > Gammaproteobacteria bacterium. The sequence continues at coordinate 125,631 of JAVVEP010000003.1, read as the reverse complement.
GATAGTCGGGCGCGGTATAATCCTGCCGCCCCTTGGTGGAGCAGGCGAAGAGGCGCGCGGGTTTGAGTTGCTGCACAAAGGACGCAAAGTCGTCATGGATCTGCACCTCGGCAAATTCGTGATAATCCAGCCCGGCGCGGCGCAGCTGTTTATTGGACATCTCGAAGCCCAGCGGGCGAATCAGGTGTAGCTGTGCACCGCAGTTGGCGCACAGGCGGATGATATTGCCGGTGTTGGGCGGGATCTCGGGTTGAAAAAGAACGACGTGGAACATAGGCTGGCGGGCAACTCCAAAGGCATAAATTAGGGTAGAGAATTGATGGTGCACAAATCGCAACAATCCATGCTGGCGTCCGAATTCTGCGGTATGCGCTTCGACTCGCCCATCGTGCTGTTATCCGGCTGTGTCGGCTTTGGCGAAGAATACACACGGGTCAGGGGCTTTACCAATCGCGATGTCGGCGCCGTGTGTCTCAAGGGCACCACGCTGCTGCCGCGACTCGGTAATCAGCCGCACCGGGTGACCGAGACCCCGGCCGGCATGATCAACGCCATCGGCCTGCAGAATCCCGGCGCCGCGCATGTCATCAGCCAGATCCTGCCTACGCTGGACTTTGCAGAGACGCGCTTCATCGCCAATATCTCCGGTTCCACGGTGGAGGAATACGCCGAGGTGGCCCGGCTGTTTGACGACTCCGACATCGACGCCATGGAGATCAATATCTCCTGTCCCAACGTCAAGGAGGGCGGGGTGGCCTTCGGCAATGATCCGGACATGTCCGCGCGGGTGGTGGAGGCCTGCCGCAAACAGACCAAGAAGCCGCTGATTACCAAGCTCTCGCCCAACCAGACCGATATCGCCGAAAACGCCCGCCGCTGCATCGAGGCGGGCACCGACGGTTTTGCGGTGATCAATACCCTGATGGGTATGGCCATCGACGTGGAATCGCGCACCCCGGTGATCGGCAATAACCAGGGCGGCCTGTCAGGCCCGGCCATCAAGCCCGTGGCCCTGCTAAAGACCCATCAGGTCTACCAGGTGTGCAAGGGACACGACATCCCCATCATCGGCCAGGGCGGCATCTGCACCGCCAGTGACGCCATTGAATTTATGATTGCCGGCGCCTCGGCGGTGGGTGTGGGTACGGCGCTGTTTTATGACCCGCTGGTGTGCAAGAAGATCAACGACGGGATTGTCGATTACCTGGAGCGCCATGGGCTGGCCGAGGTCGAGCAGCTGGTGGGGACCCTGGTGCTGAACGGGTGATTCGGTTTTGAACCGAACCGGGGACAGACCTAAGGTCTGTCCCCTCCGGCACTCTTTCAAGACGATATTCCTAAACCGGCTCCGGGCCTGACCCCTGCCCCACCGTGACGATCCTGACCTCGCGTTGCGGGAAGGGGATCTCGACCTTGTGTTGCTTCAGGGTATCCCAGATCATCAGCAGCAGATCGGCGCCGACCCGGTGCTCGCCGTCATCGATGCCCTCCATCCAGAATTCGATCAGGATGTTGACGCCCGATTCGCCAAAACTCTTTATCTCCGCATCGGCACGCTCTTCAACGGGCAGCTGCGGACCACTGAGCACCTGGGGATGGCTGGAGACGACCTCCCGGAGCAGGGGGAACAGTGTGTGCAGGTCCGTGCTGTAGGCCACCTGGAGCTCAATGGTATAGCGCTGCTTCTTGTTCTTGTGCGTCCAGTTGGTAAAGCTGCTGGTAATGAACTGTTCATTGGGCACCATGATGTCCTTGCCGTCGTAGGTCTCCAGGGTGGTGGAGCGCATGTTCAGCTCGCGGATGGTGCCCACGCGTCCGTCCTCCAGTTCGATGTAATCACCCACCGCCAGCGAGTGGTCGAGCAGCAGGATCACGCCGGAGATAAAATTGGAGGCGATGGACTGCAAACCAAAACCCAGCCCTACCCCCAGGGCCCCGCCAAACACGGCCAGGGCCGTAATGTTGACCCCCATGACCTGCAATAACAGGATGAAAATCACCACAAACAGGCCGACCTGATACAGTTTGGCAAAGATCTCACGGGTGCCTATTTCCAGATGGGCCTGCTGGCGTATCACCCGCTGTCCGAGCGTGTTGGAGATGCGGCCCAGCCAGAAAAGCACGGCGCCGAAGATGATCACCCGCACCACGCCATAGGCGGATATCCTGATATTGCCGATCTCGACGAACTGGGATTCCAGATAGCCAACCGCATTATCCAGCAGCCCAAAGACCTGCAGGATCGCGATAGGAATCGCAATCCATTTCACTAGTGATTGAACCAGCCGGTTGACGATAAAGCGCGAGATCACGCTGTAGATCATCAGCACCACCGCCAGGCCCTCGGCAATGCGCACCAGCCAGGCCTGGCGGAGAATGTATTCGCTGAGGTCGACGGCCGCCGTCATGAGGAGAATAACGAACAGCGGAAACAGCAGGTCCCGGGCCTGGTAGATGCCGTTGCGCAGGAAGTGCAGCGGGCCTTCGCGCGGGGCCTCTCGGAGCAGGGGGGAATGGCGCCTTAGCAGCAGGCTGAGGGCGTAGGCCAGAATGATGGCGACGATGATGAAACCGAGCTGGGCATAAAATACCGGGCTGGTCACCCAGTCAACCAGCCTGGCAAAGAGTTGTTCGGCCTGTTGCTGTATGCGTGTGATGTCCACTGGCTAGCTCAGGAACAGCTGGTAGGCCGGATTATCCGTTTCTTCCCAGGCCTCATAGCCTAATTCGTCCAGAAACACCTGAAACTCCGCGGTGTCTTCCGCCGGCACCTGAATCCCCGCCAGGATCCGGCCATACGCGGCGCCGTGATTGCGGTAGTGAAACAGGCTGATGTTCCAGCGTTCGCCGATGCGATTGAGAAACCGCAACAGGGCGCCGGGCCGTTCCGGGAACTGGAAGCGGAACAGGCGCTCATCGGCGACACGCCCGGCGCTGTGGCCGCCGACCATGTAACGGATGTGCAGCTTGGCCATTTCGTTGTCGGTCATGTCTAACACAGAATAGTGGTCGTTGATCAGCTCCTCGATGAGCGCGTCTTTTTCGGTGTCGCGGCCGTGCATCTGTACGCCGACAAATACATGGGCCTGGCTGGGATCGGCATAACGATAATTAAACTCGGTGATGCCGCGCAGGCCGATGATGCCGCAAAATTTGCGGAAGCTGCCGGGCTGCTCGGGAATGGTGACGCTGAGCAGGGCCTCGCGGCGCTCACCGATTTCGGCGCGCTCGGCGACGTGGCGCAGGCGATCGAAGTTCATGTTGGCGCCGCTGTCGATGGCGATCAGGTCCTGGTCATGGATGGCTTCGCGCTCGACGTATTTTTTCAGTCCGGCCACGGCCAGTGCGCCGGCCGGTTCGGTGATGGAGCGGGTGTCGTCGAAGATGTCCTTGATGGCGGCACAGATTTCATCGGTTTTCACGAGGATGATCTCGTCCACCGTTTCGCGGGCGATGCGAAAGGGTTCTGCGCCGGCCTGACGCACGGCGACGCCGTCGGCAAAGATACCGACCTGGCCCAGCAACACCCGTTCGCCGGCGGCCAGTGCGGCGTGCATGCAGGGCGCGTCTTCGGGTTCGACGCCGATGATGCGGATCGCCGGGTGCAGGGTTTTGACATAGGCGGCGATGCCGGCGATGAGCCCGCCGCCGCCCACGGGCACGAAAATGGCGTGAATGGAGCGGTTGCTGTGCGTCGCATCCGCTGCGGCATATTGCGCGGCATGCTGTTCGAGGATCTCCATGCCCACGGTACCCTGGCCGGCAATTACGTCCGGGTCGTCGTAGGGTGGGATGAAGGTCATGCCGCGTTGTTCGGCAACCTGCATGGCGCGCTCGAAGGCATCATCGTAGGCGTTGCCGTGCAGGATCACCTCGCTGCCCATCTGTTCCACGGCGTGGATCTTGATCTCCGGGGTGGTCTTGGGCATCACGATGAGCGCCTTCAGTCCCAGCCGTTGGGCGGCCAGCGCAACCCCCTGGGCGTGGTTGCCTGCGGAGGCGGCGATGACGCCCCTATGCCGCTGCGCGTCGCTGAGCCGGGTAATCTTGTTGTAGGCGCCGCGCAGCTTGAACGAAAACACCGGCTGCAGGTCTTCGCGTTTGAGCAGGACACGATTATTGAGCCGTGCCGACAGGCCCGGCGCCGGTTCCAGCGGGGTCTTTTTGGCCACGTCGTAGACGCGGGCATTGCGGATTTTTTCTACGTAGTCTTTGAACATGGGCGTAAGGTATCAGCTTGCTGTTATTCTGTCAGTGTTAGCGAGGTCTGCCGCGCATCGGTGCTTTGGCGGGTGACGGGAAACATGGTCTATAATACCGCGACCTTGGTGCGCGTTTGGGTGGCAACTAGGGATGTCCTGAAAGGAACGAATAATGAATCAAGACGAAATGAAAAAGGCAGTGGCCGAGGCCGCTCTCGAATACATCAAGCCCGGCATGATCGTGGGCGTGGGCACCGGCAGCACGGCCAACTTTTTTATCGATGCGCTGGCCACCATCAAGGGGCAGGTCGAAACCACGGTGGCCAGTTCCGAGGCCTCGGCCCAGCGCCTCAAGGGCCACGGCATTCCGGTGGAGGATCTCAACGCGGTCGGCAGCATCGACGTGTATGTGGACGGCGCCGACGAGGCCAACAAATACCTGCACCTGATGAAGGGCGGCGGCGGCGCGCTGACGCGCGAAAAGATTGTCGCCGCCGTGGCGCGGCAGTTTGTCTGCATCGCCGACGAATCCAAACTGGTGGACATCATGGGCAAGTTCCCGCTGCCCATCGAGGTGATCCCCATGGCGCGTTCCTATGTGGCGCGCGAGCTGGTGAGGCTGGGCGGCCAGCCCGCCTATCGTGAGGGTTTCGTGACCGACAACGGCAATGTGATTCTCGACGTGCACGGCTTGCAGATCATGAATCCGGTGGAGCTGGAAAGGACGCTCAATGACATCGTCGGCGTGGTGACCAACGGCCTGTTCGCCATGCGCCCGGCCGATGTCCTGCTGCTGGGTACGCCTACCGGTGTCAAAACCCTCACCTGAGAGCCTGTGAAAATCCCCCTGACCTACTGCGGACGACGGTTTTTTCACCGGCTCTGATCACGCATCGTGTCCCGGCTGCTCATTATTCTCGGCATCGTTCTCGTGGTGGTGGGCTTGCTGTGGCCGTGGCTGACCCGGCTGGGTCTGGGTCGATTGCCGGGCGACATCGTGGTGGAGCGGGAAAACGCCCGCTTCTATTTTCCGCTGATGACCTCGCTGATCATCAGCCTGATCCTGTCGTTGCTGTTCTGGCTGTTCCGTAAATGAGCACCTTCAAGCAGCTGCGCGTGTTATTCCTGCTGTTCGTGCTGCTGCTGGTGGCGGTGGGCAGCGGCTTGAGCCAGTGGCGCACCACCAGCTGGGAGAAGCCGCTGGTGGTGGCGATCTATCCCATCAATGGCGATGGCAGCGAACGGTCGGCCGCCTACATCGAAGGCCTGTCGCTGCAGGCCTTTGAGGAGATCGAGCGCTTTTTTGTCGACGAGGCGGGGCAGTATCGGCTCGCGGTGCGTCAGCCGGTGGATATTGTCATGGGGCCGGTGTTGAGCGAACACCCGCCCGCGCCGCCACGGGATCGCAATACCCTGGGGGTGATCTGGTGGAGCCTGAAGATGCGCTACTGGGCCTGGCAGGTGGGCCGCGAGCGGGGTCCGCCCGCGCACATCCAGATGTTTGTGCTCTACAACGATCCGCAGCAGAGCCCACGCGTGGCCCATTCCCTGGGGCTGCAAAAGGGCCTGCTCGGCGTGGTGCACGCCTTTGCCGGTGAGCGCGCGGCCGCAGGCAACAACGTGATCATCGCCCACGAGCTGCTGCACACGGTGGGGGCCTCCGATAAATACAATCCACAGAACAATCAGCCGATCTTCCCCATCGGTTATGCCGAACCCGAGCGGCAGCCGGTTCTGCCCCAGGAGTATGCGGAGCTGATGGCGGGGCGGGTCCCCCTGAGTCCGACCGAGGCCCGGCAGGTCGATAGCCTGGGGGCGGTGGTGGTCGGCGAATACACCGCCCGCGAAATCCGCTGGATTGAGTGAGTGCGGGTCTTTAGTTTGTCGGGCCTTGTTGGTCGGTCACAGGTTCCTGGTTTTGGTGGCACCGCAGCGTTGGCAGACATACAGGGTGACCAGCTTGCCCAGGCGGCTGTCGAATTGTTTGTCCCTGGAGATCTCCCATTTGTGGAAACCACTCTTGCACAGGGTTTTACCCTTGTGGATGTCACCGGGTTTACGGGGGGCGGGGCGTTTAAAGGGGAGAATGTCACCCATGGCGAGGCTCTCCTGATTCAGGTTTGGGGGGTTGAGGCGGTTTGATAGTACACTGTCGCATCGCGTTAGTACGACGACTGTCATGCAACGATCGCAGAACGGTTATCGTAGTACAGGAATCGTAGTACAAGAATCAGAGCACAAGAATCAGAATACAGCCATCGCAATACGGTTATCAGCAAGGCGATAACATGAGGCATAGCGCACCCATACCCAAACGCCACCGCAGGTGAACCGACATAAGCGCTATAGACACCATTAACCGGATGAAAAAGCCACACACCGACATCATTGTTGCCGCCTATGGCTGGTCCTTTCCGGACTGGTGCGGAAATTTCTATCCGGAGGATCTGCCGGAGGATTGGCGGCTCGCCTATTACAGCAATGAATTTCGGGCCGTGGTGGTACCGGCCTCGGCATGGTCGGGCGAGGATGCGCTGGAGATTGAGCGCTGGGTCGAGGACACCAGCGACGATTTCATCTTTTATCTGGAAGTAGTGGGTGTGCAGACGGACTGGGTGAAGCTGGCCCAGGCGGTTAGCCCGCTGGGCGATCGCCTGGGGGGCATCCTGCTGCGGCCGCTTGACGTGGATCCCGATCTGGCGATGATTGCCGGCGAGCTGGAGACCGCAGTGGCGGTGGCGCCGGTGGCTGTGCTGTTACCCGAAAATAGGCAACCCAGCGAGGTGGGCAGGCGTCTCCTGCAGCAGCTGAAGGTGTCGCTGTGCTGGAATGTTGGCGAGGGGACGCCGTCGTGGACCCAGGGGGGCTTCGCCGTGGCGCGGGTTGCCGGTACTATAAGCTACACGCCGCGTCAGTGGCGTGAGATTATTGAGCAGTGTCTGCGTTGTGAGATACAGGACGGCACGAAGCGCCGCGTGTTGCTGATGGTGGAACAGGCAGCACCCGATGTCGATGCCCTGCGGGCGGCAATGATGATCGGCGACATGCTGGTGATCCCGGACATGGATTGATTCCGTTTGCTGGACCCGGCCCGATCCCTTTACCTAGCCTTTTGCATAAATGACAAGAACCTTACAAAAATAATAAAACCCATGTTATTCACTACCGACAATCTTGCGTGTGACCAAAAGCGACCGGCCCGAGGGCGGCGCCGATGAGCGTGAGCCCCGACGAGCCGCTGGTCAGGATCCGTGACCTGGTCTATCGACGTGGCCAGCGGGTGATTTTTGACGGCATGGATATCGATATCCCGCGCGGCAAGCTGACCGCCATCATGGGCCCCAGCGGCACGGGAAAGACCACCCTGCTGCGCCTGATCGGTGGTCAGTTAAGGCCCGATGCAGGCACGGTGCAGGTCGATGGTGAGTCGGTGCCCGAACTGGGTTACCGGGAGCTCTATGAGTTGCGCAAGCGCATGGGGATGCTGTTTCAGAATGGCGCCCTGCTGACCGATCTCAATGTGTTCGACAACGTCGCCTATCCCCTGCGCGAACACACCAGACTCAATGAGGCCATGATCCGTGATCTGGTGCTGATGAAGCTGCACGCCGTCGGCCTGCGCGGCGCGCGCGAGCTCATGCCCAGCGAGCTCTCCGGCGGCATGTCGCGGCGCGTGGCGCTGGCGCGCGCCATCGCCCTGGACCCGATGATGATCATGTATGACGAGCCCTTTACCGGCCAGGACCCCATCTCCATGGGGGTGCTGGTGTCGCTGCTGCGCACCCTGACCGATGTGCTGGGGCTGACCTCGGTGATGGTGTCCCACGACGTGAAGGAAAGCCTCTCCATCGCGGATTACGTGTACGTGATCTCCGAGGGCAAGGTGGTGGAGCACGGCACGCCCGCAGCGCTGAATGAATCGACCTCGGCCTGGGTGCAGCAATTTATCCAGGGCCAGCGCGACGGGCCGGTGCCGTTTCATTATCCCGCGATCGACTATGCCGAGGACCTGTTGGGTCCGTCCGCCAGGGATTCGGCGGGAGGGGCGGCCTGATGCTGATCCTGTTACAGCGGCTGGGGGCCGTCACCCTTGGCGTCGCCGAGCGCATTGGTCGGGGCCACCTGTTCCTGCTGCATGTGCTGACGGGTTTCCCGGCCCTGCTGCCGCGCTTCGGCATGGTGATTACGCAGCTGTTTTCGGTGGGCGTGCTGTCCTTTCTGATCATTGCGGTGTCGGGCCTGTTCGTGGGCATGGTGCTGGCCCTGCAGGGCTACAATACCCTGGTGGACTTCGGCGCCACCGAGTCGCTGGGCGTGATGGTGGCGCTGTCGCTGGTGCGTGAACTGGGGCCGGTGGTGTCCGGCCTGTTGTTCGCCGGCCGCGCCGGTTCCGCGCTCACCGCCGAGATCGGCCTGATGAAGGCCACCGAACAGCTGTCGGCGCTGGAGATGATGGCGGTGGATCCGCTGCACCGGGTGGTCGCGCCGCGCCTCATGGCGGGCATTCTGGCGATGCCCCTGCTGGCCGCCATCTTTAGCGCCCTGGGTGTGGTCGGCGGGTATTTTGTGGCCGTGGGTCTGCTGGGCGTGGACGACGGCGCCTTCTGGTCGCAGATGCAGGCCAAGGTGGATCTGTATGAGGATATCGTGAACGGCGTCATCAAGAGCCTGGTGTTCGGTTTTGTGGTGACCTGGATCGCGGTGTTCGAGGGTTATGACACCGTACCCACCTCGGAGGGCGTGAGCCGCGCCACCACCAATACCGTGGTGCATGGCTCGCTGGCCGTGCTGGGGCTGGATTTCGTGCTGACGGCGCTGATGTTTGATTAAGACGGTATTGGCGAGGCGATGGGCAAGTCTATTGGACAGAGGGTGGAGAGATAAAAAATGATGCATTCAAGATCGGTACAAATCTGGGTGGGCCTGTTTGTGGTGGTCGGCATGGCCGCCCTGCTGATGCTTTCCATGAAGGTGAGTAACATCAGCGCCTTTACCGAGACCGAGGGGTTCGAGGTGACCGCCAATTTCGCCAATATCGGCGGGCTCAAGGTGCGTTCGCCGGTGACCATGGCCGGGGTGGTGGTGGGGCGGGTCGCGAAGATCGGTTTTGACCGGCAGGCCTATGAGGCGGTGGTGACCCTGAATATCCAGAACGAATACGACAATATCCCCGAGGACACCAGCGCCAGCATCTTTACCGCCGGCCTGCTGGGCGAGCAGTACATCGGCCTGGACGCGGGGGGTGCCGAAGAGGTGCTCAGGGCGGGGAGCCATCTACAGCTGACCCAGTCGGCGGTGGTGCTGGAACAGATCATCGGCCAGTTTCTGGTGAGTCAGGCGGACAAGGACTAGGCGCCATTGACGGCTAGCCTCTGGACATGAGCATGATACGAACCCCTCATTCGGCAGCCCATAACCGCCTGCTGCCCGCCTGCTGTCTGCTGCTGGCGCTGGGCGCCGCCCAGGCGGAGACGGTGGTGCTGGACCTGCCGCAGTCCATCGAGCGGGCCCTGAACACCGATGCCCGCATCGACGAAAAGAAAAAGCTGGTGGAGGCCGCCCGCGGCCTGCTGGCCGAGGCCCGTGGCGGTGACGACTGGTCGTTCAATGTTAATACGTTTGTGGGCTTTGCGCCGTCCCTGCGCGGCGGCCTGTTCGAGACCACCGACAGCTCGGGGAAGACGACGGTGGGCATCCCGGACAACGCCTTCGATATCGACGGCCTGTCGCCCTGGTATTACGTGGATTTCTCCTTCATCAAACCCCTGCACACCTTCGGCAAGATCAAGCACTACTCGCTCGCCGCGGCCGGCAATGTGCAGATCAAGCAGGGGGATGTCGCCCTGCAACGTGGCCAGACCCTGCTGGAGGTCACCCGCGCCTACAACGGTTATCTGGCGGCCAGGGACACCCGCCTGCTGCTGGAGGATTCGCTGGCAAAACTCGAGTCGGCGCGTGAGCTGGTGCAGGGCTGGCTGGATGACGGCGAGGGCGAGGCCAAGCAGTCCGACCTGTATGCCCTGCAGACCGGCGTCGCCCTGCTGCAACGCTATATCGCCGAGGCGACCGGCTTCGAGAATATCGCCCTGGCCGGCCTGCGCATGCTCACCGGCGTGGCGCCGGAAGACGAACTGGAGCTGGCCGACAAGCGCCTGAGCCCGGTCGAGCTGCCCAGGGGCGAGCTGAAGGCCCTGCAGGCGCAGGCCCTGGCGCAGCGCCCCGAGATCCACCAGCTGGCGGCGGGCTTGCAGGCGCGGCGCGAATGGATGCTGGCGAAAAAGAGCGAGTCCAACCCCAATCTGTACACCGGCGTGGCGGGGGTGATCTCCTACAGCCCGCTGCGGGAGGATCTGTCCAACGTCAGCGCCTACGATCCCTTTAACAGCGCCGGGGCGACGCCCATCCTGGGTCTGAAGTGGGAGTGGGCCAGTGGCCGCCAGCCGGCCCAGGTGGCGCAGGCGCAGGCGGAGATGGAATCGACCCTGGCGCTGAAGTCCTTTGCCCAGCAGGGCATCCCCTTTCAGGTGGCCGAGCAGTATCACACCGTACACGCCCATCACGGCATGGTGCAGAACCTGTACGAGGGCAGCCGTAGTGGCCGGCGCTGGATGATCAGTAGTTATGCGGATTTTGAGGCGGGCGTGGAGCGGGCCGACAAGGTGATCAGCGCCTTTCTGGGCTACATACAGGCCTATGGCGATTATCTGAAAACGGTCAATGACTATAATCTGCACGTGGCCAGACTGCGCGTGGTGACGGGAGAGTTCAAGTGAGGAATGTCGTGAGCAAGGGCTTAACAAGATATGCCGGCTGGTGTCTGGCGCTGGGTATGTTGAGCGCCCCGGCGCTGGCCATCCAGGCGCCGCAGGAGCTGGTACAGCAGACCACCGACCAGATCACCAGCGTGTTGCGCGCCGAGCAGGACAAGATCAGCGCCGACCCCAATTACCTGTTGCAGGTGGTCGACGATATCGTCGCGCCGCACTTCGATTTTGACCGCATGTCCAGCTGGGTGCTGGGTAAATACTGGCGCACCGCCAAGCCTGATGAGAAAAAGCGTTTTGCCAGTGAGTTTCGCACCCTGCTGGTGCGCACCTATGCCAAGGCCCTGAATGATAATTACGACAAGAAGATCGACATGCTGCCGGCCCGTGAACAGGCGGATGGCTCGCAGGTGACGGTGCGCACCGAGATTCAGCAGTCCGCCGGCTTCCCCATCCCGATCGACTACAAGATGCACATCAAGGACGACACCTGGAAGGTGTTTGATGTGAGCGTGGACGGCATCAGTCTGGTGGCCAATTACCGGACCTCGTTTGCCCAGGAGATCCGCAAGGACGGGCTGGAGAAACTGATCGAGCGGCTGGCCGAACGCAACGCACCCGCCGTGGTGACGGATGGCGTAAAACCGTGAGCGCCACCCGCCTGCAAACCGCGGATGACGGGCGCCTGATGCTGTCCGGCGAGCTGAGCATGGCGACGGTGCCCGCCCTGCTCAAACAGCTGGACTGGCGGCAGGGCGACGCGGAGATCCGTATCGATCTGCAGGGTGTCGAGCGTGCCGACAGCGCCGGCGTCGCGCTGTTGATCGAATGGCGGCGGGCCGCCGCGCAGCAACAGCGCAGCATCGACTTTCAGAACATCCCCTCCCAGATGCTGGCCATCGCCCGTCTTAGCGGTGTCGATGAGCTGCTCGCCCTGAACTGACATGCGCAAGGCGGTCTCCATTCAGGGGGTGCACAAGCGCTTCGGTGCCCTGCATGCCCTTAACGAGGTCTCGATCGAGGTGCCGCAGGGCAGCTTTTTTGGCCTGCTGGGTCCCAACGGGGCGGGCAAATCGACCCTGATCAATATCATGGCGGGCCTGATGAAGGCCGATGCCGGCAGCGTCAGTATCATGGGCCACGATGTGGTGAGCGACTTTCGGCAGGCCCGCCAGGCGCTGGGCGTGGTGCCGCAGGAGCTGGTCTACGACCCCTTTTTCTCGGTCCGCGAGGTGCTGCGCCTGCAGTCGGGTTATTTTGGCCACGGGCCGGAAAACTACCCCTGGGTCGACGAGCTGCTGGAGACCCTCAGCCTCAGCGACAAGGCCGACACCAATCTGCACGACCTCTCGGGTGGCATGAAGCGCCGCGTGCTGATCGCCCAGGCCCTGGTGCACAAGCCCGCGGTGGTGGTGCTGGACGAGCCGACGGCGGGTGTGGATGTCGAGCTGCGTCAGGCCCTGTGGCAGTTTACCAAACGGCTGCACGCCGATGGCCACACCATTGTGCTGACCACCCACTATCTGGAGGAGGCCGAGGCGCTGTGCGAGGAGATCGCCATCCTCCGCCGGGGTCAGGTGGTGGTGCAGGAGAGCACGCAGGTGCTGCTGGCGCGCAGCCCGCATCGGTCGCTGCGGCTCACCCTGGCGCAGGCGGACTATACCCTGCCCGAGGCCGTGCGCCCGCTGGTGCTGGAGGCCGGGGACAATTTCCTGTCATTGCGACTGCACAAAATCGACGACCATATTGTGGATGTGCTCAAGGCGCTGCAGGGCGCCGGCATTGAGGTGATCGATCTGCACACCGAAGAGGCGGGGCTGGAGGCGGTGTTTCTGGACCTCACCGCCGACCCCTCTGGCATCGCACCGCCAGTCGATGCAGGGGTCTCCCCATGAGGGCCTCCCGACTGCGCGGTGTCTACACGCTGTTCGCCAAGGAGGTGTGGCGTTTTATGAAGGTGTTTGTGCAGACCATCCTGACGCCGGTGGTCACCGCGCTGCTCTACCTGCTGGTGTTTGGTCAGGCCCTGGAGGGCAATGTGCAGGTCTATGACGGGGTGGGCTATTCGTCCTTCCTGATCCCCGGGCTGATGATGATGTCCATCATCCAGAACGCCTTCGCCAATACCTCGTCGAGCCTGATCCAGTCGAAGATGATGGGCAATCTGGTATTTGTGCTGCTGTCGCCCATCTCCAGCCTGGAGTTTTTTATCGCCCACGCCGCCGCCGCGGTGGTGCGCGGGGTGCTGGTGGCGCTGGCGGTGTACCTGGTGGCGATCCTGTTTATCGATCTGCCGTTGGCGGCGGGGTGGGCGATCGTGGTGTTCGCCGTGCTGGGCAGCGCCACCCTGGGGGTGCTGGGGCTGATCGCCGGGGTATGGGCGGAAAAGTTTGATCAGCTGGCCGGATTCCAGAATTTTTTCATCCTGCCCCTGTCGTTTCTGAGCGGGGTGTTCTATTCCATCCATTCCCTGCCCGGGATGTGGCAGACCGTGTCGCAGTTCAATCCCTTTTTCTATCTGATCGACGGGTTTCGCTACGGCTTTTTTGGCCAATCGGATGCCGATCCCATGCTCAGCCTGCTGGTGACCCTGGTATTTCTGGTGGCGCTGAGCGCGGTGGCCCTGCTGATGCTGCAAAAGGGTTACAAAATCCGCGGCTAAGCGGTATTCTACGCGTCCTGTTCATGGTGCGGACTTTTGCAGGAAGGTCCCCCAATTCAACGAGTTAGTCGATAAATGGAAATCAGCGAAATACAGCGTTTGATCGAGACCGGTCTGCCGGGCGCGACCGCCACCGTGACCGGCGACGGCAGCCACTTTCAGGCCGTGGTGGTGGCCGATGCCTTTGAGGGCAAGTCGCTGGTGGCGAAACAGAAAATGGTCTATGCCACGGTCAATGAACCGATTGTCAGCGGCGAGCTGCATGCCTTTACCATCAAGGCCTACACGCCCGCCGAGTGGGCAAAGGCCAGCAAGCTACAGGTGGGTGCGAGCTGATACCGGCCGCCTCGCAAGGTGAATAATGGCCACCTTGGTTGCGGCACGGGTGGCCTTTTTATTTTTGGCGGCCGCAACCCCGCCATCCTGAATCCGACAGACATCCGGGCCACTAACCCATAACCACTCATGAACTCATAACCGCCGTGCGGCCAGCAGGCCGCAGCGAGCGGGGTAACGAAAAAATATGGATAAATTAATCATCACCGGCGGCGCCGTACTGGATGGCACCATTCGCATCTCCGGGGCCAAAAATGCCGCCCTGCCAATGCTCTGCGCCACCCTGATGGCCGATGGCCCGATGACCATCGGTAATGTGCCACACCTGCAGGACGTCACCACCACCATGGAACTGCTGGGCGCCATGGGCGTCAACCTGGTGATCGATGAAAAGCTGGCCATCGAGACAGACACCTCCACCATGACCACCTATTCGGCCCCCTATGAGCTGGTGAAGACCATGCGCGCCTCTATCCTGGTGCTGGGGCCCCTGCTGGCGCGCTTCGGTCAGGCCGAGGTCTCCCTGCCGGGCGGCTGCGCGATCGGCGCCCGGCCGGTGAATCTGCACATCCAGGGCCTGCAGGCCATGGGCGCGGAGATTACGGTGGAAAACGGCTACATCAAGGCGCGCGCCAAGCGCCTCAAGGGCGCCACCATCGTGCTGGATATCGTCACGGTGACCGGCACGGAAAACCTGATGATGGCCGCCAGCCTGGCGGAAGGTACGACGCTGCTGGAAAATGCCGCGCGCGAGCCCGAGGTGGTGGATCTGGCCAATTGCCTGAACAAGATGGGCGCAAGGATCACTGGTGCGGGGACCTCCACCATTACCATCGAGGGCGTGGAAAGGCTCAATGGGGTGCGTTACGACGTGCTGCCCGACCGCATCGAGACCGGCACCTATCTGGTGGCGGCCGCCATCACCGGAGGACGCATTCTGGTGAAAGACACCTGCCCGGCGACGCTGGACGCGGTGCTGGCCAAGCTGCGCGAGGCCGGCGCCCAGATCGAGACGGGCCCCGACTGGATCTCGCTGGATATGCAGGGCCGGCGGCCACAGGCGGTGGATGTGCATACCGCCCCCTATCCGGCCTTCCCCACCGATATGCAGGCCCAGTTCACTGCGCTCAATGCGGTGGCGGAGGGGGTCTCCACCATCACCGAGACGGTGTTTGAGAATCGCTTTATGCACATGCAGGAGCTGGAGCGGATGGGCGCCAAGGTTCGTCTGGAGGGCAATACCGCGATCATCACTGGCCGCGAAGGCCTGACCGGTGCGCCGGTGATGGCCACGGATCTGCGCGCCTCGGCGAGTCTGGTGCTGGCCGGGCTGGTGGCCAGGGGGGATACCGAGGTGCATCGCATCTACCACATCGATCGCGGCTACGAGCGCATCGAGGAAAAACTCCAGCAGCTGGGCGCCACCATACGGCGCGTACCCAATTAGATAGTGCTGAGTGCTGAGTGCTGAGTGCTGAGTGCTGAGTGTGTAGGGTGGGCATTGCCCACCGAAAATAGTGTGCTGGTGGGCAATGCCCACCCTACAGTGAAACGTGCCAGATATGAGTGAAAATAACAGCCTGATTATCGCCCTCTCCAAGGGACGCATTTACAAAGAGACGCTACCGCTGCTGCGCCACGCCGGTATCGAGCTGGTGGACGATCCCGATACGTCTCGCAAGCTGATCCTGGATACCAATCAGGCCGAGGTGAAGGTGCTGATCCTGCGCGCCACTGACGTGCCGACCTATGTGCAGTACGGGGCGGCGGATGTGGGCGTGGCGGGCAAGGACGTGCTGCTGGAACACGGCGGCGACGGCCTCTATGAGCCGCTGGATCTGAACATCGCCCGCTGCAAGCTGATGACCGCCGGGCGGGTGGGCGAGGAGGCGGTGCTGCCTGGTCGACGGCTGCGGGTGGCCACCAAGTTCGTCAACAGCACCCGCCGGTTTTATGCCAGCCGCGGCGAGCAGGTAGAGATTATCAAGCTCTACGGCTCCATGGAGCTGGCGCCCCTGGTAGGCCTGGCCGATCGCATCGTCGATGTGGTGGACACCGGCAACACCCTCCGCGCCAACGGCCTGGCCCCCTTTGAGCACATCGCCGATATCAGCTCGCGGCTGATCGTCAACAAGGCGGCGATGAAGGTGAAGCACGCGCGGGTCAAGGCCCTCATCGAGCAGATCGGCGAGGCAGTGAATACAGGGCAAAGATAAAAGAGGCAAGATAAAAGGGGCAGCACAAAACGAATTTTTCCCTGGTATCTTTTCTCCATGTGGCGAGGAAATGAATGATTATCCAACGACTCAATAGCACTGACGCCAATTTCTGGCAGAGGCTCGACACCCTGCTGGCCTGGGAATCGGTGTCCGACGCGGCGGTAAATTCCATTGTGACCGAGATCATCGCCGCCATCCGCGCCCGTGGCGATGCCGCCCTGGTGGAATACACCAACCGGTTTGATCGCACCTCGGCGGCAAGCATGGTCGAGCTGGAGATCCCCACTGAGCGTCTACAGCAGGCGCTGGACGGTCTGCCGACGGAGCAACGTGTGGCCCTGCAACAGGCCGCCGATCGGGTGCGCGCCTATCACCAACACCAGAAACAGGACTCCTGGAGTTACACCGAGGCCGACGGCACCCTGCTGGGGCAGCAGGTCACCGCGCTGGAGCGGGTGGGGCTGTATGTGCCCGGCGGCAAGGCGGCCTACCCCTCGTCGGTGCTGATGAACGCTATCCCCGCCAAGGTGGCCGGCGTGGCCGAGCTGATCATGGTGGTGCCCACCCCGGACGGCGAGATCAACGAGCTGGTATTCGCCGCGGCCGCCATCTGCGGCGTGGATCGGGTGTTCACCGTCGGCGGGGCACAGGCCGTCGCCGCGCTGGCCTATGGCACCGAGACGGTGCCGCAGGTGGACAAGGTCGTCGGCCCCGGCAACATCTATGTGGCCACCGCCAAGCGTCATGTGTTCGGCACCGTGGGCATCGACATGATCGCCGGACCCTCGGAGATCCTGGTGGTATGCGATGGCCTGACCGATCCGGACTGGATCGCCATGGACCTGTTTTCCCAGGCCGAGCACGATGAGGACGCCCAGTCCATCCTGCTCTGTCCCGACGCCGATTACCTTGACCGGGTGCAGGCCAGCATCGACAAACTGCTGCCCACTATGGATCGGGCCGGGATCATCCGCACCTCGCTCGCCGACCGCGGCGCCCTGGTGCAGGTGAAGGATCTGGACGAGGCCGTTACCGTGGCCAATCACATCGCGCCGGAGCATCTGGAGCTGTCGGTGGCCGATCCCGAGGCAATGGCCAAAAAGATCAAACACGCCGGCGCCATCTTCATGGGGCGCTACACCGCCGAGGCGCTGGGCGATTACTGTGCCGGGCCGAATCACGTACTGCCCACCTCGCGCACCGCGCGCTATTCCTCACCGTTGGGCGTGTACGACTTCCAGAAGCGCTCCAGCCTGATCATGTGTTCGGCGGACGGCGCCTCGGCCCTGGGCAGGGTCGCCTCGACCCTGGCGCGCGGCGAGGGGCTGGACGCGCACGCCCGTTCTGCCGAGTACCGGATAAAAGGTGGCGAGTGACGCGGGACGAGTTGCTGGTGAAAAACGACATGGCCATCTCGACACTCGACACTAACCCCTCGCTACTGGCGCGGGTCGCGCACTGGATACGTCCCGAGATCCGCGCCCTGTCGGCCTACCACGTGCCGCCGTCGGCGGATTTCATCAAGCTGGATGCCATGGAAAATCCCTATCGCTGGCCCGAGGACATGGTGGAGGAATGGCTCGCCGTACTGCGCGACGTCAGCCTCAACCGCTATCCCGATCCCGCGCCCGCCGGTCTCAAGGCCAGCCTGGGCGAGGCCATGGGCGTGCCGGCGGGTCAGGATGTATTGTTAGGCAACGGTTCTGATGAGCTGATCCAGATGATCGCCCTGAGCCTGGCGCAGCCAGGGCGGGTGGTGCTGGCGCCGGAGCCCAGCTTCGTGATGTACAAGATGATCGCCACCTTCACCGGCATGGATTACGTGGGCGTGCCGCTGGCAGAGGATTTTTCACTCGATGTGGAGGCCATGCTGGCCGCCATCCGGCAACACCAGCCGGCGGTGGTGTTTCTGGCCTATCCCAATAATCCCACCGGCAACCTGTTTGATCGCGCGGCGGTGCGCGCGGTGATCGAGGCCAGTCCCGGCCTGGTGGTGGTCGACGAGGCCTATCACGCCTTTGCCGGCGACAGTTTCATGACCGAGCTGGGCGTCTACGACAACCTGGTGGTGATGCGTACCGTGTCCAAGATGGGTCTGGCCGGGCTGCGTTTGGGGCTGCTGGCGGGGCCGAAGGCCTGGCTGGGGGAATTCGACAAGACCCGCCTACCCTATAATATCAACGTGCTGACCCAGGTCAGCGCCGAGTTTGCGCTGGCCCACCGCGAGGTGCTGGATGGGCAGACCCGGCAGATCTGCACGGATCGCGAGCGGCTGGCCGCCGCGCTGGACGCCCTGGACGGTGTGACGCCCTTTCCCAGCCGCGCCAATTTTATCCTGTTTCGTGTCGCGGCCGCCCGCGAGGTGTTCGAGGCACTAAAGGCGCAGGGTGTGCTGATCAAGCACATGGGGGCCGATCAGGGGCCGCTGGCGAATTGCCTGCGGGTGACGGTCGGGAGCGCTGAGGAAAACGCCGCCTTCCTGCAGGCGCTGGTGAGCGCCATCGGGAAATAGGGCCGCTGAACGTGTGGTTCCGCTTCAATCGGCTGACGCTTACCGTTATGCTACGCGGTTGATGCGCGGTGCAATGGTTTTCACAAACGGCTATCACAAACGATTCAGCACAGGCTTTAATACAAGATTCACCATACGCTTCAATACCGGCATCAACCCACATTTCTCGCCGACCGGGCGATGATGACACAGACTGGAGAGCAACATGGCTGCCCGTAAGGCCACGATAAAACGCGATACGCTGGAAACCCAGATTCAGGTCTCCATCAATCTGGACGGCAGCGGCAGCTGCGAGGTGGACACCGGCGTGCCCTTCCTCGACCACATGCTGGATCAGGTGGCCCGTCACGGCATGATCGATCTGAATATCCAGGCCAAGGGCGACCTGCAGATTGATGCCCACCACACGGTGGAAGATGTGGGCATCACCCTGGGCCAGGCCTTTGCCGAGGCGGTGGGCGACAAGCGCGGCATCCGGCGTTACGGCCACGCCTATGTGCCGCTGGACGAGGCCCTGTCACGGGTGGTGGTGGACTTCTCCGGCCGGCCCGGTCTGGAACACCACGCCGACTATCCGCGCGCGCGCGTGGGCGACTTTGATGTGGACCTGCTGGTGGAATTTTTCCAGGGCTTCGTCAATCACGCCATGGTCTCGCTGCACGTCGATAACCTGCGCGGCAAGAATTCACACCACATCGCCGAGACCATTTTCAAGGCCTTTGGCCGTGCGTTGCGCATGGCGCTGGAGATCGATTCGCGCATGGGCGATATTCTGCCCTCCACCAAAGGCAAGCTGTAGGCATTGACGGCGAAAAAGATGAATACCGTTGCCGTGATCGACTATGGAATGGGTAACCTGCATTCGGTGGCCAAGGCGCTGGAGCATGTGCCGGGTGATCACCGCGTGCTGGTGACCGCCGATGCCGAACAAATCCTGGCCGCCGACCGCGTGGTGTTGCCGGGCGTCGGCGCGATGCGCGACTGCATGGGTGAACTCAGGCGTCTGGGCCTGGATGCGGTCGTCAAACAGGTGGCCGAGAGCGGCCGCCCGCTGCTGGGGGTGTGCGTGGGCATGCAGGCGATGATGGACCGCAGCGCGGAAAATGACGGCGTCGATTGCCTGGGCATCTTCCCCGGTAGCGTCGAGGCCTTTGGTACCGCCCTGCACGATCCGCTCAGCGGCGCACACCTGAAGGTGCCGCACATGGGCTGGAATCAAGTGGACCACACCATGCCGCACCCGATGTGGAAAGACATCCTGCCGGACACGCGGTTTTATTTTGTGCACAGTTATTATGTGCAGCCGGCCAGCCCGGAGCCGATCGCCGGCACCACGGTGTACGGCTTTCCGTTTGTGGCGGCGATTGCCCGGGACAATATTTTCGCGGTGCAGTTTCATCCGGAAAAGAGCGCCCAGGCCGGTCTGCAGTTATACGCCAATTTTGTGAACTGGGATGGCCGGCTCTGAAGGTACGGTGTGCTGTGGTAGAGAATTTATTCAGTGAGTGACGTTGCAGGCTCTAACGAGGATTAGTTGATGCTTTTGATTCCCGCTATCGATTTGAAAGACGGCAAATGTGTACGCCTGAAACAGGGACGCATGGAAGACGATACGGTATTTTCTGACGACCCGGTCGCCATGGCGCGTCGCTGGGTGGAGGCCGGCGCACGACGCCTGCATCTGGTGGACCTGAATGGCGCCTTCGAAGGCAAGCCGATGAATGCGGATATCGTCCACCAGATCGTCGAGGCCTTTCCCGATGTGCCGGTGCAGATCGGTGGCGGCATTCGTGATGAAGAAACCATCCAGACCTACCTGGACGCCGGCGTACAGTACGTGATCATCGGCACCAAGGCGGTCAAGGTGCCGCATTTTGTGTCGGACATCTGCCTGAGTTTTCCCGGCCACATCATCGTCGGCCTGGACGCCAAAGACGGCAAGGTGGCGATTGATGGCTGGTCCAAGCTGTCGCATCACGACGTGATCGACATGGCCAGGCATTTTGAAAATGATGGTGTCGAGGCGATTGTGTACACGGATATCTCGCGTGACGGCATGATGAACGGCGTCAACGTGGAGGCCACGGTGAGGCTGGCGCAGGCGATCAATATTCCGGTGATCGCCTCGGGCGGCATCACCAATCTGGATGATATTCGCGCCCTCAGTGCGGTGGCCGATGAGGGCATCATGGGCGCCATCACCGGCCGTGCCATCTATGAAGGCACACTGGATTTTGTCGAGGCCCAGAAGCTGGCGGATGAATTGGAGAAAGGCAGATGAAAGAGCAAAGAGTAAAGAGTAAAGGGGTTATTGGTCGTCCGTTGGTCGATCTCCTTTTATCTTTGCCCTGGCATCTTTGATCTGAATTAAATATGGGCTTAGCAAAACGCATTATTCCCTGCCTCGACGTGGACAACGGCCGCGTCGTCAAGGGCGTGCAGTTCGTGGACATCCGCGATGCCGGTGATCCGGTAGAGATCGCCAAACGCTATGATCTGGAGGGCGCGGACGAGATCACCTTTCTGGACATCACCGCCAGTTCGGACAATCGTGAAACCATGGTGCACGTGGTGGAGGAGGTGGCCGGGCAGGTGTTTATCCCGCTGACGGTGGGTGGCGGTATCCGCACGGTGGAAGATATCCGCCGCATGCTGAACGCCGGCGCGGACAAGGTCGGCATCAATACCGCCGCCGTGTTTAATCCGGAGTTTGTGCGCGAGGCGGCCAACAAGTTTGGCTCGCAGTGTATCGTGGTAGCGATTGATGCCAAGTGTGTGAGTGCAGCAGGCGAGCCCAGGCGCTGGGAGATTTTCACCCACGGGGGCCGCAAGGCCACCGGTATCGACGCCGTTGAATGGGCGAAAAAGATGGTGGCCTTCGGCGCGGGCGAGATCCTCCTGACCAGCATGGATCGCGATGGCACCAAGCGCGGTTTTGATCTGGAACTGACGCGCGCCGTGAGCGACGCCGTGACCGTGCCGGTGATCGCCTCGGGGGGTGTGGGTGAATTGAGGCATCTCACCGAGGGCGTTACCGAGGGCCATGCCGATGCGGTGCTGGCGGCAAGCATTTTTCATTTTGGCGAGCACACCATTGAAGAGGCAAAACGCGCGATGGCCGCGCAGGGTGTGGAGGTGCGGCTGTGAACGCGGCGCAGACCAGCGACTGGTTGAACGAGATCCAGTGGGATGCCGACGGCCTGGTGCCCGCCATTGCGCAGGATGCCCAGAGCGGCAAGGTGCTGATGATGGCGTGGATGAATCGCGAGGCGCTGCAACTCAGCGTCAACGAAGGGCGTGCCATCTACTGGTCGCGCTCGCGACAGAGGCTGTGGCGCAAGGGTGAAGAGTCCGGCCACGTGCAGAAACTGAAAGACCTGCGGCTCGATTGTGACGCCGATGTGCTGTTATTGTCGGTCGAACAGGTGGGCGGCATTGCCTGCCACACCGGCCGTGAGCGCTGTTTTTATCGGCAGTATCAGGAGGGCCGGTGGGTGGAAACGGACGCAGTGATCAAAGACCCGGCGTCTCTTTATCAAAAGTAAGGTTATGAATGAGCTTTCGAATCAAAACGTACTGCAACAATTAGTTGTAGGGTGGGCATCTAGTTGTAGGGTGGGCATCGCCCACCTGTGCAGGCTTGGTCAGAGTACAGTTGGTGGGCGATGCCCACCCTACGTTTGGATGCGATTTTGAGGTGTATCCATGAGTGACGTGTTGCAACAATTAGCGGATGTGTTGGAGGCGCGCAAGGGCGCATCGCCGGACAGCTCCTATGTCGCCGGCCTCTACGCCAAGGGGCTGGATGCGATCCTCAAAAAGATCGGTGAAGAGGCCACGGAAACGGTAATGGCGGCCAAGGATGGCGACGCCGACAAGATTGTGTATGAGACAGCGGATCTGTGGTTTCATACCCTGGTGTTGCTGGCGCAGCAGGGCCTCCATCCGCAACAGGTGCTGGATGAGTTGGCGCGCCGTTTTGGTCTGTCCGGGCTGGACGAAAAGGCGAGCAGGGGTGAGACAAAATGAGTGATTGCCTGTTTTGCAAGATCGCCGCGGGGGAGATTCCCTCCGACACGGTGTATGCAGACGATCAGGTGATCGTGTTTCGTGATCTGTATCCGAAGGCCGCCGTGCATTTGCTGGTCGTGCCGCGCGAGCACATCGAGAGCCTGAAAGAAATGGACGCCTCACATGATGCATTGCTGGCGCACATGCTGCGCCTGTTGCCAAAGCTGGCGGAGGAGCAGGGCCTGACGACGGGATTTCGGACCATTATCAATACCGGTCGCGGTGGCGGGCAGGAGATTTTTCATTTGCATATTCATCTTCTGGGCGGCGGTCGATTGCCGGGATTTGGTTGAGATCAATTTATTTTTGGTGAATGTTGTTGGTGAAGCTCAAAACGATGACATCCACTGACTTAAACGGAGAGTAAAAATGGGTATCAGTATCTGGCAGTTAGTGATTGTGTTGATCATCGTGTTGCTGTTGTTTGGCGCCAAACGCCTGCGCAACGTCGGCGGTGATCTGGGCTCGGCCATCAAGGGTTTTAAATCGGCGATGAAGGAAGAGGAACAGAAACCCGACGAGCCCTCGCAGCTGAACAAGTCAGCGGAGGATGTGATCGAGGGTGAGGTCACCTCCAAGGAAAAGGAAAAGGACAAGGCCTGAACGGTTCTTGTTGCTACAGGCCGAGGGTGTGTCGTCATCCCGGGTGTCGGTGTGATTGCTGAAGTATGTTTGACTTATGTTTGATATAGGCTTCATGGAAATGGCGTTGATCGGCGTGGTCGCCCTGGTGGTGATCGGCCCCGAGCGCCTGCCCGGCGTTGCCCGGTCAGTGGGCAAATGGCTGGGTAGTGCGCGCCGTTTCGTGAGCTCGGTGCAGGCCGACATCAATGCCGAAGTCAGCAAGACCGATGAGCTCAAACGCCTGCTGGAAGAGCAGACCAGGATCCAGTCCGTGCATGAGATTCTGGAGCAGACGCCGGTGGAAGCCGATGAACGCCGGCCGGTACCGCGGGCCAACCCTGCTAGCAGGAAGACGGCACAGCAACAATCACTCGACGATAATGCCTCGGACCGTCCGCCCGAGTACCTGGTGAAGGCCATCAATGATGCCCCGACGGCCGATGAAAACCGTGCGGCGCAGAGCGAGTCCCGCGGCGATGCGATGAACCATACCCCCAAAGACAAGCATGACTGACCCCCAGCAATTCCCGCCTTCTCCGGAACAACCTTTGGTACAACATCTGCTGGAGCTGCGCGATCGGCTGCTGCGCGTGGTGCTGGTCGTGGTGTTGATTTTTCTCGGCCTGTTTGCCTTTGCCAACGACCTCTATACCTATCTGGCCGATCCGCTACTACGGCATATGGTGGAAGGCACCAGCATGATCGCCACCCAGGTGGTGTCGCCCTTTCTGACCCCCTTTAAACTGGCGCTGGTGCTGTCGGTGTTTATCGCGGTGCCCTTTATCCTCTATCAGGCCTGGGGCTTCATGGCGCCGGGCCTGTATCAACACGAAAAACGGCTGGTCTTTCCGCTGCTGTTTTCCAGCACGATTCTGTTCTATACGGGCATGGCCTTTGCCTATTACGTGGTCTTTCCGCTGGTGTTTGGTTTTCTGACCGGGGTGGCGCCGGAGGGCGTCGCGGTGATGCCGGACATCACCTACTACCTCGACTTCGCGATCAAGATGTTTTTCGCCTTTGGGCTGGCCTTCGAGGTGCCCATCGCCACGATCCTGCTGGTCTGGAGTGGCATCACCTCGGCCGAGAAGCTGGCGGCCAAACGTCCCTACGTGATTGTCGGCGCCTTCGTGATTGGTATGCTGCTGACGCCACCGGATGTGATCTCGCAGACCCTGCTGGCCATCCCCATGTGGATCCTGTTTGAGCTGGGCCTGTTGTTTTCACGTTTTTATGCCCGGCCGAAAGAGGCCGACGCGGACGAGGATGAACATGAGATAGGCGGCGGCAGGGCGGCAAAAACGACCACCGCCGCTGCGGCAGCCGGTGCGGCGGGCAGCGGCCGCGTCGAACCGACCTTCGCAGCGTCCGCCGAACACGCCGCGGCGGACGATGCGCCGGATACCGACGAGGCAGATGATGCGAATGACTCCGGCCATGGTGAATACGAGCCGCTCAGCGATGCAGAGATGGACGCCGAGCTGGACAGGCTCGAGGCCGAAGAGGCGGCCGAGGGACGGGCCGCAGACGAGGAGCGGGGCACCGAGGGCGGGCCGGATGACCAGTCGACCAAGCCGCGCAGAGAAGATTAGCAGAGATAGAGAGCTATATTACTTTTGAGGGTGACGGCCGGGCCAGGGGCTCGGGTATAATCGGCGCCCGGCATGACCAAGACTGAGGAAGCGTGTGATGGCAAGAATGGTGCAGTGTGTAGTGACCCATCAGCAGGGCGAGGGGCTGGATGCCGTGCCGCATCCCGGCGAGCTGGGTCAGCGTATTTATGAACATGTCTCCAAGGCCGGCTGGCAGCAGTGGCTGGAGCGTCTCACCACGATCATCAATGAAAACGGCCTGTCGACCGCCGATCCCGCGAGCATTGCGGTGATCGAGGATCACATGCGGGGATTCTTTTTCAAGGAAGGCGAGCTGGGAAATCTGCCCGAAGGCTTCCAGCCGCCCGGCGCCAGGAAATAGTCCGCCTTCACCCGCCGTAGCGCCTGCACCCAGGGTGGACGTCAGCGGCGGGCAGCAGTGGCAGATTCCTGACCGGTCAGTTTTCGTCGATGCGTTACGCTTGAGTCGGGTCGCCCGCCAGGGTGACTGAGTGGAAGTCGCCACTACTGGTTAGATATACAAATGCCTTTCGCAGTCCGTCCTCGACCCTGCGGTTGGTGCAGGCAAAGATCACCTTCTCGATACCCCTGTCCACACACTGCGTGATGACCTCGTTCATCGCAATCTCACAGGCCTGCTCGATGGGAAAGCCGTAGGCGCCACAACTGATGGCGGGAAAGGCGATGCTGCGCAGCTGGTGCTCGCCGGCAATCTCCAGGCAGCGCCGGTAGCAGGATGCGAGCTTTTGGGCTTCCTGTTGATTACCGCCATGCCATACAGGGCCAACGGTGTGGATCACATATCTGGCCGGCAGCCGATAGCCCCGGGTGATCTTGGCGTCACCGGTCTCACAGCCGCCCAGGGTGCGGCACTCTTGCAGCAGTTCAGCGCCCGCGGCGCGATGGATTGCGCCATCCACTCCCCCGCCCCCCAGCAGCGAACGATTGGCGGCATTCACAATGGCATCTACCGCCAGCGTGGTGATGTCGGCGTGCTGAATACGGATCGTGGTCATCGGCATAGGCGCGGGTTCGGGTCGTCAGCAGGGGTGAGAGCCTGTGGGTCAGTAAGCATAGCCCAACGCCGGCCATGGCCAAATATTGTACAAAAAGAATGC
Organism: Gammaproteobacteria bacterium; assembly: GCA_032250735.1. Taxonomy (NCBI): domain Bacteria; kingdom Pseudomonadati; phylum Pseudomonadota; class Gammaproteobacteria; species Gammaproteobacteria bacterium. The sequence goes on along the minus strand of JAVVEP010000003.1, from coordinate 99,513 downwards.
AAGTTGGCCGTCAAACCGTTACACTACGCGCCCCTTCGAGCTCTGACCTAGATATTCAGCGTGCAAGGGTGACGGGATCTCCCCGCAAGCTCTTGAAAAAGCATCTGCTTTCTCCGCGCATTCCACATATCACACAAATAGGTACAGTACATATGACGACCGATACGGTAACGACATTCGATCAGTTGGCCCTGGCGAAACCCCTGTTAAAGGCCCTGGACGAAGTGGGTTACGAAACCCCCTCGCCGATTCAGGCACAGACCATTCCTCTCTTGCTCGAAGGCAGAGACATCATCGGCCAGGCCCAGACCGGCACGGGCAAGACCGCGGCCTTTGCCCTGCCGCTGATCTCCAATCTCGATCTGAAACAGCGAGACCCGCAGGTGCTGGTGCTGGCCCCCACCCGCGAGCTGGCCATCCAGGTAGCAGAGGCCTTCCAGAAATACGCCCGGCATATGAAAGGTTTTAATGTGTTGCCGATCTATGGCGGTCAGGACTATCGCGCACAGATCCGTTCCCTGGAGCGTGGCGTGCATGTGGTGGTGGGCACGCCGGGGCGGGTGATGGATCACATGCGCCGTGGCACCCTGAAGCTGGATGGCTTGAGTGCGCTAGTGCTGGACGAGGCGGACGAAATGCTGCGCATGGGTTTTATCGATGACGTGGAATGGATCTTGGAGCAGATCCCGGTCAAACGGCAGATCGCCCTGTTCTCGGCCACCATGCCGCAGCAGATTCGCCGCATCGCGACCAAATACCTGAACGATCCCGCACAGGTCACCATCAAGGTGAAAACGGGCACCGCGGAGACCATCCGCCAGCGCTTCTGGCCGGTCAGCGGCATGCACAAGCTGGATGCCCTGACCCGCATTCTGGAGGCCGAACCGTTTGATGGGATGATTGTTTTTGTGCGCACCAAGACCGCCACGGTGGAACTGGCGGACAAGCTGTCGGCGCGCGGTTACGCGGCGGCCGCCATCAATGGTGATATCCAGCAAAACCTGCGGGAACGCACCATCAATAACCTGAAGAACAAAAAGCTGGATATCCTGGTGGCGACGGATGTTGCCGCCCGCGGACTGGATGTGGACCGCATCAGTCACGTCATCAATTACGATATCCCCTATGACACCGAGGCCTATATCCATCGCATCGGTCGTACCGGTCGCGCGGGTCGCAGCGGCGACGCGATTTTGTTTGTGGCGCCGCGTGAAAAACGCCTGCTGCATTCCATCGAGCAGGCGACCAATAAAAAGATTGAACGGATGGAGCTGCCCTCCACGGAAATTATCAATGACAAGCGCATCGGTAAATTCAAGCAGCGCATCACCGACGTGCTGGCCACCGAACAGCTGGGCACCTTTTATCAGATGATCGAGGAGTATCAGCAGGAGCACAACGTGCCGGCGCTGGAGATTGCCGCCGCGCTTGCGCAGCTGTTACAGGGCGAATCCCCCTTCCTGTTGCAGAACAAGCCGCAACCACAGAGCCGGGACAGCTGGGACCGTGATGATCGGCCTGCTGCGCCCAGACGTGGCGACAAGCGCACCGACAAGCGCATCGATGGCGACAAGGGCGGCAGCCGGGACGCCAAGATACGCCCTCGCAAAGAGCAGGATCGCCCCCCCCGGAAAGAGATGCCGCCGGCGGAAGGCCTGGAACGCTACCGCATTGAGGTGGGCCATGTGCATGAGGTACAGCCGGGCAATATCGTCGGCGCCATCGCCAATGAGGCGGGCCTGGACGGACAGCATATCGGCCATATCAAGATCTTTGATGACTACAGTCTGGTGGACCTGCCGCAGGGGATGCCCAAGGACGTATTCAATGATCTGAAAAAGGTCAGGGTCGCCGGGCAGGCACTGAAGATCAGCCGCCTGGGAGAGGTGAACAAGCCCGAGGTCGCCGACAGCCGGGACGAGAAGCGCAGCAAGGTCAAGGTCCAGTTCAAGACCAAGGACAAGGACAAGGGCAAGCCCAAGAAGCCGGCCGGAAAAAAGGTACTGAGAAAGGAAACGGCGAGTTCATAGCGTTTCTCTGACAGCACAATCACAGCGCGATAACAGCGCAACAGGCCGGCCTCCGTTCAGCGGAGTCCGGCCTTTTTTTGGCGCCGCCTAAACGCCCTTGCGGTGTTTCGCCAGCAGTCGATCCAGATGGTTGGCAAAGGCCTGCCGGTCGGTCTGGCTCAAGGGCGCCTGGCCTCCGGTATGCGCACCGCTGGCGCGCATGGTATCCATGAAGTCGCGCATGTTGAGCTTGGCCCGGATGTCGCTGGCCGTATACAGCTCGCCGCGGGGGTTGAGCGCCAGGCCCCCCTTTTCGATCACCTCGGCCGCCAGCGGGATGTCGCCGGTGATCACCAGATCGCCCACACTGACCTGTTTGACGATTTCATTATCGGCGACATCAAAGCCGGACGACACCTGCAGCATCCTGATGTGCGCGGAGGCTGGGATGCGCACCGACTGGTTGGCGACCAGGGTGGTCAGCACGCCGGTGCGTTGCGCGGCCTTGAACAAGATGTCCCGGATGACCACGGGGCAGGCATCGGCATCGACCCATATTTTCATTATATGTCACTGTTGATGGTTGGCGGCATGTTGGAAGTCTAGTTAATGTTAGCTGGATATCATTACATAAATTGTCGGTGACGGCCGATTTTCTATTGTATTCGCCACAGGGGTGCGGTGACAAAATTCAGCTGGGCATGGGCCTCGCGCAGGGCGGCCTCTGCCGCAGCGGCGGTGGGGGCCTGGGCAAAGATAAAACCCAGATAGGCGGCGCCCTCGGGCAGCGGCACCAGCTCATAACCCTCGCGCACGAAAATCTCGATGTCCAGAATGTGTTCGACGCGACGGGCGGCGGACAGGCCCTCGACGCGACGCAGGATACCGGCCCTGGGGATGGGGATCATCAATACGCCGGCCGCGGAGGTGGCGTGCTGCGGGGGCAGTGATCGGCCGATGGCGTGGGCGATCACCAGCGCCTCCAGCCCGTAGCCAGTGCCCTGCTTTAACAGTTGCGCGCATTGGCCGCCGATGGTGCGGGCGGCGACCTCCAGGATCCAGGCCTCAGGCTGATGGTGGTGCGTGTTCAGACGCAGCTCGGCGTGTATCGGGCCGTGTCGCAGGCCATAGGCGGCACAGGCCTGGCTGACGCGCTGGCGAACGAGCGCCTGTTGCGGCTCGGCCAGCCGGGAGGGGGTGATGTAATAGGTCTCCTCGAAGTAGGGGCCCTGCAGCGGGTCGGGCTTGTCGAACAGCGCCAGCACCTGCAATTTACCGTTATGCAGCATGCCCTCCAGCGCGACCTCGATGCCGGGCAGGTAGTCCTCTGCCAGCAGGTAGCGAGCCTGCTGTTCATCGCTGAGCCCGGCGACGATAGCGGCAATCCGCTGAATGGCGGTGACCGCCTGTTCGATAGTGTCGGCCCGGATCACCCCGCGACTGCCGGACAGGCCGAGGGGTTTGATGACGCAGGGATAGCGCAGCGTGCCGGCCTGCTGCGCGATGTCGCCCTGCAGGTCGATGCGCACAAATCCCGGCACCGGCACGCCGTGTGCGGCCAGCCGGGCGCGGGCCAGATCCTTGCGCTGGGTGAGCTGCATGGCCTGCGGGGAATTGTGCGGCAGGCGGAGCCGCTGGGCGACCTGGGCGGCGAGTGTGACGACATTGTCGTCGGTAGCGATGATGCCGGAAAAGGGTGCATCTCGCGCGGCACGGAGGATGGCCGTAAGCGCCAGCTCGGGTTGCTGGAGATCGATGCGCAGGCCCTCGGCGACGGCGCTGACCAGGGAGTGCTCGCTGGTGGAGGCGACGAGTACATCGACACCGAGGGATTGGGCGGCGCTGAGGTAGGGGGCAATGCGGTAACTGCTGTGCGGGGCGAGTAATAAAAGTCGCGGGCGTTGGTGATTTAAATCGGAGGAAGGCACTTAAAGCTAATCCAGCCAGCGGTGGCTATTCACGCCACCTCTGCGTGTCATTCCCGGATCCCGGCTTGCGCCGGGATGACGGAGATAGAGAGGTTTGATTTTTTGGGTGAAGGCGAATTAGGCGCAACCGCCACCGGAGGAGCCGCAGCCACCACAGGAGCCGGAACCGCCGGTGGCGGAAAAGGCATTCTTGAACACGAAGCTGGCGCCCATGCCCTGTTCGACAAAGTCGATTTCCACGCCGGACAGGAAGCTCAGCGCCACCGCATCGACATACAGAGTGAGTCCATCCTGCTCAAGGATGCTGTCAAATTCGTTGGGGGCCTCGGCGAAGGTCATGCCATAGGTCATGCCGCTGCAGCCGCCGCCGGAGACAAAGATACGCACGCCGTTGATCTCCTCTTCGGAGCTCAACAGTTCCACCAGTTTGGCGCGGGCGGCAGGCATCACCTTGATCTCGTCGGTGACGGTGGTCTTGAATTCGGGTAAGGCGCTCATGGGCATGCTCCATCTGTTGGGTTGTGTGGCGGAATGTGTGGCAAATAGTGTAACGGGTTTGCAGGCCGACCCGCGTCGGTGTTGCACCGATTTTAGCACCCCCGGCGGCAGAGAAATACGGTCGGTTCGCAGGGTTATGACACCCTTGGATGCCTGGGCCGCCGCCGAGTTCCGCCACAGGGCCGCCGTGGGTGTAACAAATACCGTATCCTGTGCTCAAAGCAGGAATGGAGGAGGGTGAGATGTCCAGAATACAGCGGTGGTTAGTGATCGGCGTGCTGTGCGTGGCAACGGTGGCGGTGTCGGCCAACCCGCTCAGCGGCCACGATTCGCCCTACCTGGCGATGCACGGCCAAGACCCCGTCGCCTGGCAGGACTGGTCCGCCGAGGTGCTGGCACAGGCCAAAAGGGACAACAAGCTGTTGTTCGTGTCTATCGGCTATTTTGCCTGCCACTGGTGCCATGTGATGCAGCGCGAGAGTTATCAGGACCCGCAGGTGGCGAAGATCCTGAATCAGCACTTTGTTTCCGTGAAGGTGGATCGCGAGCTGAACCCCGCGCTGGATGCCTATCTCATCGATTTTGTGCAGCGCACCCGCGGCGCCTCCGGCTGGCCGCTGAATGTGTTTCTCACCCCGGACGGGCATCCGCTGGTGGGCCTGACCTATGCCCCGAAAGACCGCTTCATCGCCCTGCTCACCGAGCTCCAGCAACAGTGGCAGCAGGCCCCGGGCGAGCTCGCCCAGGCCGCGGCGGCGGCCGCACAAATGTTGCAGGGGGCGCCGACGGAGCCCGATCCGGCATTAGTAGCCGGTGATGGAAAACGCTATCAGACCATCATGCTGCAACAGGCGCTGCAGCTGGGAGATGAGATGGACGGGGGCTTTGGCGAGCAGACCAAATTTCCCATGGTGCCGCAGCTGGACAGCCTGCTGAGCGCCTACCAGCGGCAGCCACTGCCGGCATTGAAGGTCTTCCTGATGCTGAGCCTCGATCGCATGGCCAGCCAGGGGCTGCGTGACCATCTGGGAGGTGGCTTTTACCGTTACACCACCGACCCCGGCTGGCACACCCCGCACTTTGAAAAAATGCTCTACGACAACGCCCTGTTGTCCGCGCTGTACCTGCGGGCGGCGCAGGTGTTTCAGCATGCGGAATACGAGGCCATCGCCCGCGACACCCTGGATTTTATGCGCCGCGAAATGCGCAGCCCGCAGGGCGCGCTGGTCGCCAGTTTCTCGGCGGTGGACGCGGCCGGCGTGGAAGGCGGGTATTACCTGTGGGAAACGAAAACCTTGCAACGTATTTTGTCGCCCGACGAATATCGCCTGCTGGCGCTGCACTGGGGGCTGGAAGGGGTGTCGTCGTTTGATGTCGGGCATCTGCCGCGGGTGCAGCTGCCACTGGCCGAGGCGGCGGAAAAACTGGGAATAGATAGCTCGCGGGCGCGCCAGCATTATCAGTCGGCGCGTGCCAAGCTGCTGAAGTTGCGCGCCGGGCGACGCCTGCCGGTGGACGACAAGTTGCTGGCCGCCTGGAACGGTCTGGCGCTCTCCGCCCTGGTCGAAGGGGCAAAACTGCCGGGTGGTGAGGTCTATCGAAAGGCGGCGCAGGGTGTGCGTGATTATCTGGTGACGGTGTTATGGGACGGCACGCGGCTGTTGCGGGCCAGGGGCAGGGCGGGCGAGCTGGGGCAGTCCGGCCTGGAAGACTACGCCTTCGCCGCGCAGGGTCTGCTGGCCTGGGCGGAACTGACCAACAGTGACAACGACTTTCAGTTAGCGGCGCGCTGGGTGGAGGATGCCTGGCGCCGTTTTCATGCGCCCAGCGGCTGGCTGCGCACGGACCAGACCCTGCTGCCCAGCGGCTTTGGGGTGCCGATGCTGGCCGAGGGCCCACTGCCTTCACCCTCCAGCACCCTGCTGAAGGTCTCCCTGCAGGTGGCCGAGCGTAGCAACGACGGGATGTTAAAGGCCCGCGTGAAACAGGCGCTGAACGCCGGTCATCAGCAGCTGGAACAGGCGGCCTTTGATTATCCCTCGCAGGTAGACGTGCTGGTGGCAGTTCGGCCTTGATCGCCTGCGCCGATTAACTGCCCTAATAATGGCGCGCCTCAGCCTCGGTTGCTTTGGGTGCTCTCCGGCGCGGGCCGCTCGCCGACCACGGCCTCTACTTCCAGTTCGCGTCCGGCGCGCAAGATGGTCATCTTCAGTTTGCCGCCGGGGGCGACCTGGGCGATCTGGTTCATCACCGTCTTGCTGTCGGTGCTCGGCGCCCCGTTGACGGACAGAATGATGTCGCCGGGGCGCAGGCCGGCCCGGGCCGCCGGGCCGTTGCGCTGGATGCCGGCGACGATAATGCCGGTGATGTTTTGCAGGTTGAACGACTCCGCCAGCTGCGGCGTGATGTCCTGGGTTTCCACCCCCAGCCAGCCGCGGGAGACGCGCCCGGTCTCGATCAGCTGCTGCATGACGTCGCGGGCGATGCTCATGGGAATGGCGAAGCCGATGCCCTGTGAGCCACCGGACTTGCTGAAGATGGCGGTGTTGATGCCCACCAGATTGCCATAGGCATCGATCAACGCGCCGCCGGAATTGCCCGGATTGATGGCGGCATCGGTCTGGATGAAATTTTCATAGGTGCTGATGCCCACCTGGTTGCGGCCGGTGGCGCTGATAATGCCCATGGTGACCGTCTGTCCCACGCCAAACGGATTGCCGATGGCCAGCACCACATCCCCCACCCGCGTACCGCCGGCGAGATTGAAGGTGATGGTGGGCACAGTGTCGAGCTCGATCTTCAGCACGGCGACATCGGTTTCCGGGTCGGTGCCGACCAGCCTGGCCTCGGCGCTGCGCCCGTCACGCAGCAGCACCTCGATGCCGGCGGCACCAGCGATAACGTGATTGTTGGTAATGATGTAACCCTGCTCGCTGACGATCACCCCGGAACCGAGGCTGCGCTCCAGCCGCTGCCGTGGGGCAAAGCGGTCACCGAAAAAATAGCGAAACAGGGGATCCTGCATCAGCGGGTTGGCCTGCTCGGTGACGATCTTGGTGGTGTACACGTTGACCACGGCGGGGGCGGCCGCCTCCACCGCCTGCGCGTAGGATACCGGGCCGGACCCCGGGGCGGTGCTGGTGACCGGGGTCTGTTTCAGCTCCACCACCGGTCGCTGTTGACCGAGCAGTTCGGGGCGCAACAGCAGGATCACAAAGGCCGCGGCCAGCCCGGCCACGGTGGCCTTGAACAGGAAAACAGAGACGTTGGAGAATTTCATAGGCGCCAAGAATACCACGGCTCTGCGCCGTCGGCTTTTCGGATATGATGTGTCAATCCGGTAAACCAACAGGAAATAATGGATGATTGAACGTGAAGAGCTGCTGACCTATCTCCAGGGCCTGCTGGCGGTGGATGACTTCGCCGACTACGCCCCCAATGGCCTGCAGGTGGAGGGGCGGCGCGAGCTGAAAAAGATCGTCGGCGGGGTGACGGCCTGTCAGGCGCTGGTGGATGCCGCCGTGGAAAGGGGCGCGGATGCCCTGCTGGTGCACCACGGCTATTTCTGGAAGGGCGAATCGCCCTGTGTCACCGGCATCAAGAAGCGCCGCCTGCAGGCCCTGCTGGCGGCGGACATCAACCTGCTGGCCTATCACCTGCCACTGGATGCCCACCCGGAGCTGGGCAATAACGCCCGGCTGGCCGGGTTGCTGGGGCTGCAACAGGAGGGGACCTTCGGCGGTGGCGGCGAGAAGGGCGGGCGTGATATTGGCCAGTACGGCCGACTGGCCGAGCCCCTGTCGATTGAGGCCTTCACCGCGCGGATCACCGAGCGGCTGGGACGGCCCCCGCTGCATATTGCCGGCAACGCGCGCCGCGAGATCCGCACCCTTGCCTGGTGCACCGGGGCCGCCCAGGGTTATCTGGAACAGGCGGCGGCGCTGGGGGTGGATGCCTTTTTGAGCGGGGAGATTTCCGAGCAGACCGTGCATCTCGCCCGTGAGCGGGGCATCCACTATTTCGCCGCCGGTCACCACGCCACGGAACGGGGTGGGGTGCAGGCCCTGGGCGCGCACCTGGCCGGGCATTTCGATCTCGAGTTTGAATTTGTGGACATCGACAATCCTGTGTAGCCACACGATACTGGCTGTAAATTAATCGGAGGAGATACCATGGCAGCGCCCGTGATAAAAACGAACGACCCACTGTATGCCCTGTTGCGCGAGGGGGAGGTCGGTGAATTCAACCGCCGATTTGCGGCCGGTGAGCGCGGTGATTTCACCAATGCGGACTTTCGCGGTCTGGAATTGTCGGGTTGGGAGCCGCAGGGGCTGGACCTTTCCGGCTGCTATTTTCGCCAGGCGGATCTGCGCGGGGTGGATTTCTCCACCTGCCAGCTGGCGGGGGCCAGTATCCACAGCGCCAAGATCTCGGGGGCGTTGTTCCCTAAGTCATTGTCGGCAGAAGAAATTTCCCTGTCCTTGCTGCACGGGACGCGGATGAGGGAGACGCCGTAGCGGGCCCTTGATGTGGCCGCAAAATTCCCTTAGAATACGCGGCTCTCAAGCATTCCGTCAGGGCCCTTACGAGACAAGACCGGCCCGGCGGTACGCACATTACGAACAGATTTGAGGTTGATAGCATGAAGCCCGAAATTCATCCCGCCTACCACGAGATTACCGTGAAATGCAGCTGCGGGAACACGTTTAAAACCCACTCCACGCTGGCCAAAGAGGAGCTGACCCTGGATGTCTGTTCTTCCTGTCACCCGTTCTATACCGGCAAGCAGAAGATCGTTGATTCCGGTGGTCGCGTTGACAAGTTCCGTCAGAAGTACGGCGTGAAATAAACACCGAATTGCTGTTACACCCAGTCAGTAACAGTCGTGTCGGCAACAAAAGGGCGTCCCCATGGGGCGCCCTTTTTGTTTGCCTGCTGGTAAGTGTTGCCGGCCCTGCCCCCGCCTACAGCGCCCAGGCCCTCGTCGCACCGGGCTGTGTCGCCGATCGCCTTGATGAGACGGCGGTGTTGGCCACGGTGGTGGACGGCGACACCCTGCGCCTGAAGGACGGGCGCTCGGTGCGGTTGATCGGTATCAACACTCCCGAGATCGGGTGCGACGGAAAACCCTCCGAGCCGCTGGCGGTGCAGGCCCGTGAAGACCTGCGGTCGCTGCTGGGGCCGGCGGCCGTGCTGGGGCTGCGTTATGGCCGGGAACGCCAGGATCGCTATGGCCGCCTGCTGGCGCACGTCTATCTGGCGGACGGCCGCAGTGTTGAGGAGCAGCTGTTAAGGGCCGGGCTGGCCGCCCACATCGTGGTGCCGCCCAACAGCGGCAATGCCGCCTGTTATCAGGCGGCGGAGCATCTGGCCCGCACGGCAGACAAGGGCGTATGGCGTGAACACTATCGGCCGCTGCCGGTGGCCGAGGTGCCGGCGGGTGCGCGAGGCTTTCGGGTGATCACCGGCAGGGTCCTGTCGGTGGGGCAGAGCAAAAAATCGTGGTGGCTGAATTTTACGCCGCGACCGCGCAAAGGTGAGACAGCCACGGGTGTCGCGGTGCGCATCAGTCGTGATGATCTGGTGCAGTTTGACACCGATCGGCTAAGCGCCCTGCCCGGCAGAACCATCATCGTGCGCGGCTGGCTATCCCCGTATAAAAAGCAGCTGGTGCTGCGCCTGCGTCACCCGGCGAACTTAGAGGTGCCAGGTTAGGGGGCGGGGGTTTAGAATACGCCGTGTGTTTTTATAGTATTGAGTCACATGGAAAGGATGCCCTTCAATCAAGACACGCTGAGAATACATCACTGGCGAAGGGCGGCATGCCGCTGCCCCGCCACTAACCGGGAAATATCCATGAGCGAAAACGCAAACTCCCTGAAACAGCAGGCCCTCGACTATCACGCGGGCGTGAAGGGAAAAAACCGGCCGGGAAAGATTGCCACAGAAATCACTAAATCCTGTGAGACCCAGCATGACCTGTCACTGGCGTACACCCCCGGCGTTGCCGCGCCGGTGCGGGCGATCGAGGCCGATCCCGAGGCCGCCTATCAGTATACCGCCAAGGGTAACCTGGTCGCGGTGATCACCGACGGCACGGCGGTGCTGGGTCTGGGCAACGTGGGTGCGTTGGCCGGCAAGCCGGTGATGGAAGGTAAGGGCGTGTTGTTCAAGAAGTTCGCCGATATCGACGTGTTTGATATCGAGGTCAACGCCGACTCAACCCAGGCCTTTATCGACACCGTCGCCAACATCGCGCCGACCTTTGGCGGCATCAATCTGGAAGACATTGCGGCGCCGCAGTGCTTCGAGATCGAAAAGGCCCTGATTGAAAGGCTGGATATCCCGGTGTTCCATGATGACCAGCACGGCACCGCGATCATTATCGCGGCGGGCCTGATGAATGCGCTGCAGGTGCAGCACAAGACCATCGCTGAGGCGAAGATTGTTTGCCTGGGGGCGGGCTCGGCCGGGATTGCCTCGATGCGCCTGCTGGTGTCGCTGGGTGCGTGCATCGACAACATCTATCTGGTTGATCGCAAGGGCGTGATTCACAGTGGGCGCGATGATCTGAACGTCTACAAGCAGGAATTTGCCACGGTCACGGAGCGGCGGACCCTGGCGGATGCAATGCAGGGCGCCGATGTGTTTATCGGTGTGTCGGGTCCCAACCTGGTGAACGCCGAGATGCTGCGCAGCATGGCGGCGCGTCCCATCGTGTTTGCACTGTCCAACCCGGACCCCGAGGTCAGCCCCGAGCTGGCCCGGCAGGTGCGTGATGATCTGATCATGGCCACCGGCCGCAGCGATTATCCCAATCAGGTCAACAACGTGCTGGGCTTCCCGTTTATCTTTCGCGGCGCGCTGGACGTGCGGGCCAGCACTATTAATGAGGCGATGAAGGTGGCCGCGGTCCATGCGCTGGCAAAGCTGGCCCATGAGCCGGTGCCGGACGCCGTGCTCAAGGCCTATGGTGTTGAGGCCATGCCGTTCGGCCCGGATTACATCATTCCCAAACCGTTTGATGCGCGCCTGCTGCAGTTTGTGCCGCCGGCGGTGGCAAAGGCGGCGGTGGACAGCGGTGTCGCCCGGCTGCCCTATCCCGGCCATTATCCACCGGCCGGGTAGGCGACGGGTCGGGTGACTATTTATAGTCATATGAATAGAGCCCGGCGGCCATGGCCGCTGTTGTTATTGGTCATGGCCGGGTGTGTCACCGCGACAGCAGCGGCGGAGTCGACGCCAGAGACAGACGCCGGCGGCATAAAATGGTTCGCTAATTTCAGTGAGGGTGATCTGTCCGGCTGGCAAGAAAAATCCTTTCAGCAGCACAGTGAGTATCGGCTTGTGCCCGCCGCAGGCATCAATGCCAGAGGTTCAAACGGCAAACTGCCGCAGGGTCAGGTGCTACATGCCAGTACCCAGGGCCAGGCCTCGGGCCTGTTTAAAGAGCTGGAGGTCGATTTGACCCGGACCCCGTATCTGCACTGGTCATGGCAGGTGCAAAACCTGTTTGAGGGGAATGCCGAACACAGCAAAGAAGGCGATGACTATCCGGCGCGCATCTATGTCGTGGTGTCGGGCGGGCTGTTTTTCTGGAAGACCCGGGCGATCAATTATGTCTGGTCCAGCCATCAGCCCGTGAACAGCGAATGGCCCAATGCCTATACCGCGAACGCGCGAATGCTGGCGGTGCGGGCAGGTGACAAACAGCTGGGCCAGTGGCTGCACGAGCGCCGCAATGTGCGTGCAGACCTGCAGCGATTGTTTGGCGATGACATTACCCGGATCGACGCCGTCGCGGTGATGGTGGATGGCGATAACACGGGTCAGTCGGCCAGCGCCTACTTTGGCGATATCTATTTTTCGCAGCAGTAGCCGGTTTCTGCCGTCCACGCCGGATCGTTATGTCATTACGCCGGGACGAAATTCCTTGATGGTCCGTTTGCCATGCGGTGGACCATTGGTTTTTCGTTGCGGGGACAGCTTCACCTTTTTCGCCACCAGCCCCTGTTTATCGATGTGGCATTCAAACTCAACGCTTGCACCCACTTTCAGGAATTGACAGTTAATAAGGTCGGCCTTGTGGACCTGTATATCGGGGCCGCCATTGTTATCGAGCAGCCCGGAATCCTTGTTGACGAACCATTTTTTCACGACTGTATGCAAAAGATCACCTCTGTTTATAGCGGTTAGGCTATTGTTAAATTCGGTAGTGTTGACGCTGTTGTATGCAGCCGCCTATCTCGGTGGCGGCAGTTTTTCACAGACTTAGACCTGAATCCGTGGCTTAACCACGGCGCTTGGCACAAGCTCTTGATTACACAGCGGATCAAAAAATGCCCGCTTAACCTAAGGGTGAAGCTAAGATTTTTTGAAACCCCTGTGAAACCAATATCTTGCACCATGCGTCCACGTTTAAACCACGGATTCAGGTTAGAACCTGATAGGCGGTCCGTTCGATAAGGCACTCGTATTCACCCATCACCAGTTCACGACACACCGCTGGGCGCTGGTCGTAAATCGTGCAGTGCATCGTGTTGCGGTCCAGGGCCGCGCACCAGCCGTCTTCCAGTCGCGCCATGGTGCTTCCGCCCCATCGGTCTATCTCGATAAAGCGATCCGGCACGCCGGTATCGGTCAGCAGGATGACCTCCAGCCGACAACAGCAGGCCTCGCAGTTGGCGCAGCTCACCGCGGCGTCCGCCTGGCCGGTGTCTGCGTGCATCAGGAAGGGGGGATCATGCTGCATCGGTATGCCGTTTAGATTGTCTAATACTAATGGATTATAGTCCGCCTGCCGTGGGTAGTTGCTGCTTCGGCGGTTTCTAGTTTCCCAGGTCAAGAAAGGGCTTGGTGGAGAAATACAGGATCACCGCCACAATGGCGATGTAGGCGATGACCTTTAGCGGTTCGTCTGCGAGCAGATCCCGGAATGTTCTGTGCTGTCTGTCATGTTTGAGCTGCTGATAGCGTTCACGTTGTTGCCGGGTGCGCTGTGCCTGGTACTGGTCGATCAGTTCCCGTGCGTGCGCAAACTGCTGCTCGTCGCGCAGCCATATCGCGGGTGTGGAAATGCCCCAGTTGCCAGCCGAGGTCTCGTAGAATTCGATGTCGTTCCCGCTCAACAGGGCGCGCACCTCGTCGGCCTCATCCTCCGGCACATTGCGTAATGAGAATACGAGTGCCGGCATGTCGGGATCTATTTCTTGTCCAGCAGGCTTTTGAGGTCGGCAAAGGGATTGTGGGTGGCGGCGGATGTGGTGCTGGCGGAGCCGGTTACGCTACCCTTTACACTGCCCTGACCGTACGCCTCTAATTGTTTTTGATGCTCGTTGTCGTGGCAATACAGGCAAAGCAGTTCCCAGTTGCTGCCATCGGTGGGATTGTCGTCATGATTGTGGTTGCGGTGATGCACGGTAAGCTCGGGCAGGTTGGCGCGGGTGAATTCCCGTTGGCAGCGGCCGCAGATCCATGGATAGAGTTTTAGCGCCTGTTCGCGGTAGGTCTTTGCACGCTCGTCCTGATGGCGACGGGCATCGCTGACAATCTTGTCCAGTGCGTCAGAGTTTGATGTCTTGTTTGGCATAATTGTTTCGCTGTACGTGGTTTCGCAGCAATACTATTTTTTCTGTGTGCCCAGCTGGATGTAATCCTGCATATTGACCTTGAGCATTTCGCGGAAATCGTTGCACAGCATGTCGGTCATTCTGGTTTCGTCAGCGCCAAGATCCGTGCTGTTGAGTGAGGCCTCAAAGGTGTTGTAGCGGGCGGCGGCATAGCGCAGCGCGGTGCCGACACTGGTCGAGCCCTCGGAGCGGGCCAGTTCATTGGCGAGATGGATGAACTTGTCGGCGATCTCGAAAAAGGGTGTTTCCGTTTTTGTGTCTGACATGCTGTTCCCGTTGTTCGTAGGCGTGTTAAAAGTTTGCTGTGGTCGAGCCTACGCTAGTCCGTATTCTCTGCCAACTCCAGCGCCTCGGTGGCCTCCATCCATTGTGCCTCGATCTCCTGTAGCTGTTGCTTTAGTGTGGTCTGTTGCGCCAGGAGTTCCTTGAGGCGCGGCTTGTTCTCGGCCTCGTACAGCGCGCTGTCGGTCAGCGTGTGCTCGATCTGCTGTTGCTGCTGCTGCAGTGCGTCGAGGCGTTTTTCACTGTCTCTGATCTGGTCCAGAAAGGGCTTGAGCCGCTGCCGACGCGCGGCCTCCTGCTGGCGCAACTGGCGTTTGTCGACGCCGGGTTTGGCGGGCTCACTGCTGGCGGTGGCGGCGGCCGCGGTCGATGGCGTGCCGCGGCGGTGGTCGCTCAGCCACTGTGCATAGTCATCGAGATCGCCGTCGTAGGCTTGTGCCTGGCCGTTGGCCACCAGCATGAATTGATCACACACGGTGCGCAGTAAATGGCGGTCATGCGAGACCACCAGGAGCGCGCCTTCGAAGCCCTGTAACGCCAGGGTCAGGGCGTGGCGCATCTCCAGGTCGAGGTGGTTGGTGGGCTCGTCCAGCAGCAGCAGGTTGGGACGCTGATAGATGAGCAGGGCGAGCACCAGCCGCGCCTTTTCGCCGCCCGAGAAGGGGCCGACCGGGGCGAGCGCCTGATCGCCGATGAAGCCGAAGCCGCCGAGATAATTGCGCAGCTCCTGTTCGCTGGCGACGGTCTCGGTTGTGGTCTCGTCCGCGATCAGCCGGTTGAGGCGCTGCAGGTGCATCAGCGGCGAGTCGTCGGTATGCAGCTGTTCCAGCTGGTGCTGGGCGAAGTAACCGATGCGCAGGTTCTGTGCCGCGCTGCGTTCGCCGGCGAGCATCGGCAGCTCGCCGACCAGGGTCTTGATGAGGGTGGACTTGCCCGCGCCGTTGGGGCCCAGCAGGCCGATACGGTCCCCCGGTAACAGGTTGATGCCAATGCCGGTGAGCAGGGGCGTTGCGCCATAACCCAGGCTGGCATTGGTGATCTTGAGAAGCGGGTTGGGGACCTGCTTGGGGGGCAAAAAGGCAAACTCAAACGGCGAGTCCACATGCGCCGGGGCAATCTCCTCCAGCCTGGCGAGCGCCTTCAGGCGGCTCTGGGCCTGCTTGGCCTTGCTGGCCTTGGCGCGAAAGCGATCGATGTAACTGTGCAGGTGCGAGACGGTGCGCTGCTGCTTGAGGTGGGCGGACTGCTGCTGTTCGAGGCGGCTGGCGTGTTGCCGCTCATAGGCGCTGTAGTTGCCGGTATAGGTGTGCAGGATCTGGTCGGAGAGCAGGGCGATGTGGTTGACGCAGTTGTCGAGAAAGTCCCGGTCGTGCGAGATCAGCAGCACCGTGCCCGGGTAGAGCTGCAACCAGCTCTGCAGCCACAGTACGGCATCCAGGTCGAGGTGATTGGTGGGCTCGTCGAGCAGCAGGATATCGGAGCGACACATCAGCGCCTGGGCCAGATTGAGGCGCATGCGCCAGCCACCGGAAAAGGCCGACACCGGGGTCTGCAACTGGGCCTCGGAAAAACCCAGCCCGTTCATGAGCCGGGCGGCGCGGGTCGGTGCCGTATAGCCGCCGATGGTCTCAAACTGACCGAACAGCGTGGCCTGCTGCTCGCCATCGGTACAGGCGGCCAGTTGCTGCTCCAGTTGGCGCAACTCGACATCACCGTCCATCACATAATCGATGGCGCTACGCTCCACCGCCGGCGTCTCCTGGGCGACGTGCGCCATCGCCAGGTGGGCTGAGAGCTGTACCTCGCCCGTATCGACATGCAGGCCGGTGTTGTCGCGCGTGCCGAGGATCAGGGCCAGCAGGCTGGATTTGCCGCTGCCGTTGCGGCCGACGATGCCCCAGTGCTCGCCGCTGTGGATGGTGAGGTTGACGTCCTGCAAGAGGACGCGGGGTCCACGGCGGAGGGTGACGGATTGAAAGCGTAACATGGCGGTAGGTGGCCGATATGGGTGCCGGACAGGATGGCCGAGCAGTGGGTTATGGGGTTATGTGTAAGGGCCTAGTTCGATTTCTTTACAAACCTGGTCAGGATGACAATGTGCTGGCCCTCGACCCGGCCCTCGATCTGTTCCGCGTTGTCCGGCACCAGCGAAATGCCGCGCACCGCGGTGCCGCGCTTGGCGGTAAAACCGGCGCCCTTCACATTGAGATCCTTGATCAGGGTCACGGTGTCACCGGCGGCCAGCAGCGCGCCGTTGCTGTCGAGATGCTGGATGGCATCGTCATCGCTGCGGCCTTCGCCGTCGGCCCTGGCCCAGGCCAGGGTATCGTCATCGAGATACAGCATGTCGAGCAGGTCCTGCGGCCAGCCCTCTGCGCGCAGGCGGGTCAGCATGCGCCATGCCATCACCTGTACGGCGGGCACCTGGCTCCACATGCTGTCATTGAGGCAGCGCCAGTGATTGGCATCGACCGTATCGGGGTGCTCGATCTGGCCATGGCAGACGCCGCAAAGCAGCACGCACTCATCGGGGTTGTCGGCGGAATGGGGTGGTACAGGGTAGACCGATAGATCATCGGCGGAACCACACAGCTCGCAGCGGGATTCGCTGCGGCTGCGTAAAATCTGTTCTGTGCTCATGGTGGTTTGCTACTCCAGGTTGAGGGCGGATTATACCCGAAACCGGGCGACTCTGAAGAACCGGGGACGTGATGGTGGGATGGGTGGGCGTGGTTGAAGGAGTACTAGTCCACTGCGCGACGATAGGTCGTCGCCTGGCACTTGGGGCAGGGTGGAATATGGCCGGATTTGTGAAAGTGCAGAACCTCGCCACAGGCCTTGCAGACCAGGGTGCCGGGGCCGGTGATTTCGCCGGTGCGCCATTCGCCAAAGCGCTGGGCCTGTTGCTCGAACGCCGCCAGGTCGACCTTGGTGGGGTCGGCCAGCTGCATCAGGGCATCGATGATACGGTTTTCCACCAGCTCAATGTCAAAGCGCAGCCACTGGCGCAGCTCATTGCTCTCATCGGTGAGGAATTCCGCGGCATCGTGCAGGTCGCGTCGCAGATACTCGGCGATATTTTCGGCCTCCTCCCGGGTCAGCTCACCCAGTTCGGTGGCCTTTTCTTTGGCGGAATTGATGGCAGCATCGAGCTTCGGGGCGATCTCATTGCCCGCCTCGCGGAGAAAAGTCCTGGATCGCTCCAGCATCTGTTCATAGGCGTGGACCAGTTTGTCATTTTGTTTGTTCATTATGCCCTCTCTTTTATATGCATTGATTTTTTTTGTTTGTTCCCAGTATGGTAAATGCCGTCGGCTAAGTACAGCCTAGCGGATATTCTTACAGTGCGCCGGGCTGGGGTGCTAACCAAAAGGAGTGAGAGCCTGGAAAAAGCCGCCGGCCTGCTGTGGTTGCAGAAGGCGATTTTTACACAGGCGCTGAGCCATCATTCACTCGTTTGGATTATGGTGTTTTTGAACGACAGGGCGTATTCTCAGCGCAATTTTGGCATAAATGTAGACTGGATGAGCTGGCCGCAGGGCTGGCGATAAGGAATTGATCATGATGAAGATTAGGCGATCGGTTGTACTGTGTGTTGTTTCCTGTGTGTTGTTGTTTTCAACCTCTGCCCTGTTGGCCGCCCGGCCCACCATCGCGGTGCTCGATTTCACCGCGGATAAAGACACGATCACCTTTGGTCACGGTTTCATCGTACGTGAGACGGTCGAGAGCTCGACAAAATTTCTAACCTCCGAACTGATGACCTTCCTGGTCAAGGCCAACAAGTTTGATGTGGTCGAGCGCAACAGGATGAAAGATATCCTTACCGAGCAGGAGTTCAGTGAGTCGGGATATATCTCCCCGGAAACGGCAGTGAAGTTAGGCAAGCTGATCGGCGCCGACTATTTTGTGATGGGCAAGATCGAACAGTTTCAGGCGGGAATCGAAACCAAAAAAATTCCCTATACCGACCAGGTACAGCAGCAGTACAAGGGCAAGCTAACGGTAAATGTGCGCATTGTGGACAGCCGTGGTGGCAAGGTGGTTACGGCCAACAAGTTCGTTGTTGAGCATGAAGACAGAAATCGCAACAACGAAGTGACCCCAGATGATTTTCTGGACGCCCTCAAGGAGCAGTCCGTCAAGGCGATTGTGAATGGTATTGTCGAAGGCGTGTTTCCCCTGAAGATCATCAAGCTTGAGGGGAGCAAGGTGTATATCAATCGCGGCGCGGGCGTCAGCTTCAAGGTGGGTGATGTGCTGACGGTATTGGTTCAGGGTGAGGGGCTGGTCGATCCGGATACCGGTGAGTCCCTGGGCAGCGCCGAGAAGGAAGTCGGTCGCGTTGAGGTGGATGCCATTCAGAAAAAGTTTTCCACGGCGAAAATCCTGACGGGTGCAGGGCAGATCAAGGAGGGAGCAATTGTCAGGTTGGGAGAGCAGGAGCCAGAGGCCGTTCAGGAAAGGGAGATGACGCCCGGTTCGAGTGACAAGCCCTTTAGCTGGTAAAAAACAAAACAACAAAAACGCAGCATGAGCATTGAGGGTAGAAAGAAATGATTTCAGGAGCGGGGTCTGCAATCAGAAGCTTTGGGTTGCTGGGTATCGCATTGCTGCTGGGTGGCTGTGCGGCTTCATCAATGTTCACATCCTATCCAACACAGCTGCAACCGATTAAGCAGCAGGTCCAGGCCAAGCAGTACAAGCTGGCGCAGGATGCGCTCGACGCCTATCGGGAAGACGCCGATAAAATCCTCTACATGATGGAGCGTGGCCGCGTTTCGCAGCTCGCCAATGACAAGGCGTCGAGCATCGAGGATTTCAAGCAGGTGATTGAGGCGATGGAGGTCAATGAGGAAAAGGCGAAAATCTCTCTCACCGATACCGCGGCGCAGGGCAGCGCGCTACTCAGCAATGATAATGCGATTCCCTATGCGGGCGATGGCCATGAACGCGTCTTTGTGCACCAGTATCAGGCGATGAATTATCTGTTCTCCAACAACCTGGAGGCCGCGAGTGTCGAAGTGAGGCGCGCAAACCTGGAGCAGCAGGCCGCGCTTGAGGCGCATGAAGATGAACTGGCGGCCGCAGAGGAAAAGGCACGCGAATATTCGGCGGGCAATAAATCCTTTATGGGTGCCTTTTCGGCCATGGAGTCGGTGGCGGGAAAGGTAAAAAATTCCTTTCAGAATGCCTACACCTTTTATGTGTCCGGCATCATCTATGAAATCCTGGGAAAACCCAATGATGCCTATATTGACTATAAAAAGGCCCTGGAGATTTTTCCGGATAACATCTATGTGCAACGAGATGTGCTGAGGCTCGCCAAACAGCTGGGCATGAGAGACGATTATCAAACCTTTAAAAAGCGCTATCCCATAGAGGCGGCCAGTCCGGGGCAGGGCGAGGGGGAGCTGGTGGTGCTGTTTGAGCATGGCTTTGTGCCGGCCAAAACGGAAACCAGCGTGCCAATCTTTACCGGCAATCAGGTGCAGAAGGTGGCCTTTCCCTTTTATGCCGTGCAGTGGCAGCCCCCGTCATCCTTGAGTGTCGCGATCGAGGGGAGAGGCGCGCTGGGGGAGACCAGCCCGATCGTGTATGTGCAGGCGATGGCAGTGAAGGCCCTGCAGGAAAAGTTGCCCGCCATGCTCACCCGGCAGGTGTTGCGGGTGGTGGCCAAAAAGGAGATGGCCGAGCAGGCCGGCAAGGCGGCAGGCCCCTGGGCAAAACTGGGCGCCGATATCTTTAACATCGCCAGTGAAAATGCCGACCGTCGCAGCTGGCTGACCCTGCCCAATGACGCGCAGATTCTCAGAAGCTCCCTCCCGCAGGGGGAATATCAGTTACAGCTGAATAATGGCAAGGCTGCGGGTGTGATGCAGGTCAAGGTGGAGCCGGGTAAGCGGACGGTGGTCCGGGTGGTGGCAACCGAGCAGACCCTGCACACTGATGCTATTGTTATGTGACCTCGCAGTGTAAAGAACAGGAGAATGGATGATGAATAAAGGCTGGAGTCTTTCTTGTGTAGGAGTGGTGCTGATGCTTGCCGGTTGTGCGACCTCGGGCATTGAGGCCATCGGCAAACCCATGGGCGATCCGGAGTTTGCCAAGCACCTGGTGATCCATAATGAATCGCTGGCAGGTGATGTCACCATCACCGAGATGAATTCGCGCGTCACCGGCGGTGTGCTGGAGGTCGATGTGGTACTGACCAACCTGACCAGCTCTCATAAGAATATTCAGTACCTCTTCTCCTGGTACGATGCGGATAATTTTGAGGTTGAGCAGGGTAGTCGCTCGTGGACGCCGGTGACCCTCAATGGTCACGCCAGTACCAGCATGAAGGCGGTCGCGCCAAATCCATCTGTCAAAAGTTATAAAGTCAACGTGAGGGAATTGTAATGAATGATGTATTGAAAGCCTTGGGAAGTGTGTTTGCGGTGGGTGTCTTGTCCGTCAGCCTGTCGGGGTGTGGGGGCAAGCAGGTAGCCTATGGCGATGCCGGCGCGGTTGAAACCACCACTACCGATTTCGGTTCGACGGATCTGCAAAAGATTGCGGAAAAGATGGTCGACTCCGTGCTGACCTTTCCGCCGATTGTGGAGGTGACCAGCAAGCGTCGCCCGGTGATGTTTGTCGACACCATCCAGAACAAGACCAGCGAACATATCGACACGGAATCCGTTACCGATACCATTTCGAGCCGTTTATTGCGCTCCGGTAAATTCCGCTTTGTCGATATGACCAAGGTCGCCGCCGTGCGCAACCAGATGGAATTCCAGAGTGACAGCGGCATGGTCAAGGACAGCACCGCGGTCAAGATGGGCCAGCAGATCGGGGCCGAGTACATGCTGTACGGCAATCTGTCGAGTATCGTCAAGCGCAACTCTGACCAGAAAGACGTGTATTACAAGTTCACCATGAAGCTGATGCACATCGAGACCGGCATTCTGGAATGGTCGGATGAAAAAGAGATCCGCAAGACCAAGAAGAAATCGATGTTTGGTCTGTAAGCTTTCATCCGCAGGCCTTATTGGCAGCATCAAGTAGCGGCCCACAAAAAAGCGGCCCCCTGGGAACAGGGGGCCGCTTTTTTGTGGGCCATATCTAACGGGTCGTAGTGGACGATCAGGGCTTGAAGATGAAACCGATAGCGAAGGCGGTAATATCTTCGTCGGTATCGCCATTCAGGGAGTACGTGTCGATCCCAAAGCGTACCGCCGAGGTGCCGCTGATGTCGTAGTCCGCGCCAATGCCAAAATAGACGTCGGTGCCGGAGTCAGAAACAGAGCCGTCGATATCCCAGGCCGCCAGGCCGACCCTGCCGAACAGGGTCAGGTCGGTTTTCAGGGGCAGCTTGCCCAACAGGCCCAGGGAGAATGCGCTGGCCTCCGCCTTGACGCCGCCCTTTTCCGCCTCGCCAAAATCGTTATAGGCGGCCTCTACGGCCAGCACCTCATTGAGGTGGAAGCCGCCGAACAGACCAAAGGCGGCGCTGTTGTCATCGACCTCCTTGTAGCTGGCATAGGCAAGCTGTGCGCCAATATAGAGGTTGGAGGTCATGTTGCTCGACATGCGATGCGGCTTGCTGATGGTGATGTCATCGGCGGCAAAGGCGGGTGTGGCGATGGCTGCGGTGATGCACAGTGTGCAGGCCCCCGCCAGGATTGTGGGAAGCACTTTTTGTTTCATGGCCAGGATTCCTTCTTGGTAGAGAATAAAGTTGGTAGATAAAAAGTGAGTCGATGACGAGTCCGGGTGTTTAACGGTAGGGTTTCTTGTCTGTTATTTTTACCGTGCTTTATACGCAGGATAGTTAACGATAATTTCTTTACGCATGATTCTGTGTAACACGCTCCCAGCAATACGTTCCCAGTAACACGCTTGAACAATGAGTTTAGCGCAATATAGTCGCGATGTGAGGAGCCGGACAGGCTAATAAGCCGTGACCCCCTATGGGCTGGATTGCCGGGAGCCGCCGGCCATCGTCGCCGTCAGGGGGTTTCCGGCGCGGCGATTCCGAGAACCTGTGAACAAACCGTCTGTCCGTGGGCAATTTTCGGTGCCGGCGGCCGGAAGGCGGCCGGTTTCTGGTGTGGAGGTGGGAGAGTACGGTATCCTAAGCGCCTTTTTTGGGCGTGTTTCAGGCGCTTTTCTACAGGCTCCCGGCGAGCCGTTATATGGGAACGATTACCGAAAATGTCAGGCGAAACCACGAATCAGCAGCACCAGCCCCAGTACCAGCCCGAGCAGATCGAAACCGAGGCCCAGCAACACTGGGAGACCGCCGGCAGCTTCCGCGTCACCGAAGACCCCAGCAAAGAGAAGTTCTACTGCCTGTCCATGTTCCCCTATCCCAGCGGCCGCCTGCACATGGGCCACGTGCGCAACTACACCATCGGCGATGTGATCGCCCGCTACCAGCGTATGCGCGGCAAGAACGTGCTGCAACCCATGGGCTGGGACGCCTTCGGCCTGCCGGCGGAAAACGCCGCCATGAAGCACAAGGTGCCGCCCGCCAGGTGGACCTACGAAAACATCGACTACATGCGCGACCAGCTCAAACGCCTGGGTTTCGGTTACGACTGGGACCGCGAGCTGGCCACCTGCCACCCCGAGTACTACCGCTGGGAGCAGTGGCTGTTCACCAAGTTGTACGAAAAGGGCCTGGTCTACAAAAAGACCGCGCCGGTGAACTGGTGTCCCCACGATCTCACCGTGCTGGCCAACGAGCAGGTCATCGACGGCTGCTGCTGGCGCTGCGACACCCCGGTGGAGCGCCGCGAAATCCCGCAGTATTTCATGCGCATCACCGACTACGCCGAAGAGCTGCTGAATGATCTCGATAAACTCGACGGCTGGCCCGAGCAGGTGCGCACCATGCAGCGCAACTGGATCGGCCGCTCCGAGGGCGTGGAAGTACATTTCGGCCTTGAGAACAATCCCGAACCGCTCAAGGTCTTCACCACCCGCCCCGACACCCTGATGGGTGTCACCTATGTGGCGGTGGCCGCCGAACACCCGCTGGCGCTGAGTGGCGCGGTGAACTATCCAGAGCTGCTGGCCTTCATCGACGAGTGCAAGCACCAGGAAACGGCCGA
The DNA here is from genome assembly GCA_032250735.1 of Gammaproteobacteria bacterium. Classification (NCBI taxonomy): domain Bacteria; kingdom Pseudomonadati; phylum Pseudomonadota; class Gammaproteobacteria; species Gammaproteobacteria bacterium. Next base: position 76,066 of record JAVVEP010000003.1, on the reverse strand, counting down.
GGCCGCCATGGAGACCATGGAAAAGAAGGGCATGGACACCGGCATCAAGGCCACCCATCCCATCACCGGCGAGGCGGTGCCCGTGTACGTCGCCAACTTCGTGCTCATGGGCTACGGCGAGGGCGCGGTAATGGCGGTGCCGGCACATGATCAGCGTGATTTTGAATTTGCGCAGAAGTACGGTTTGCCTGTAAAAAAAGTCATTAAATCAGATCATCAAATCAGTTTAGAGAAAGAGTTACAGGAGTTTAAAACGACACCTCAAGATCCTGAGTTACTTGATAAAGCCCCATTCATTGAGCGTATTGAGCAGGATTTACGGACTTTGGAGCGCATGTGCATAACAGAGAAGGGCGTGCTGGTGGACTCCGACGAATTCACTGGTCTGTCCTCCGCCGAGGCCTTCAACGCCATTGCCGATAACCTCGCCGCGCAGAACAAGGGCTGCAAACGCATCAACTACCGCCTGCGCGACTGGGGCGTGTCCCGCCAGCGTTACTGGGGCACGCCTATCCCCATCATCAACTGCAACAGCTGCGGTGGCGTCGCGGTGCCGGAAGATCAGCTTCCTGTCAGGTTGCCGGAAGACGTGGAATTCGAAGGCGTCGGCTCACCCATCAAAAAGATGCCCGAGTTCTACGAGACCACCTGCCCCAGATGCGGCGGCAAGGCCGAGCGCGAGACCGACACCTTCGACACCTTCATGGAATCGTCGTGGTACTTCGCCCGTTACGCCTGCAAAGACAACAGCGAGGCCATGCTCGACGAACGCGCCAACTACTGGCTGCCGGTGGACCAGTACGTCGGTGGTATCGAACACGCGATTTTGCATCTGTTGTACGCGCGCTTCTTTACCAAGCTGATGAGAGACGCCGGCCTGATCAAGGTCGACGAGCCCTTCACCAACTTGCTCACCCAGGGCATGGTGCTCAAAGACGGCACCAAGATGTCCAAGTCCAAGGGCAACACCGTCGACCCGCAGGAACTCATCGCCAAATACGGCGCCGACACCGTACGCCTGTTCACCATGTTCGCCGCGCCACCCGAGCAGTCGCTGGAATGGAACGATGACGCCGTGGAAGGGGCCTCGCGGTTTCTCAAACGCGTGTGGCGACTGGTGCACGATGAAGGAAGATTGGATGCGCTAAAACAATGGCAGGCCGACGGCGCAGTGATCGACGCAGGCAAGCTGAATGAAGAACAGAAAAAACGCCGCGCCGAATTGCACAGCCTGCTGGAACAGGCGGCGCGTGATGTGGAGAAATACCAGTTCAACACCGTCGTTGCCGCCGCAATGAAAATGGTCAATACCCTGAACCAGGTTGCAGCACCACAGGAAAAAACCGCCATCGACCCTGTCTATGCCGAGGGTGTCGACTTCCTGTTACGCCTGTTGTCGCCCATCGTCCCGCACATCACCCACGCCCTCTGGCAAAGCCTCGGCTGCAAAGGTGATGTGCTCAATGCCACCTGGCCACAGGCCGATGCCAACGCCATGGTGCAAGACACCATCGAGATGGTGATACAGGTCAACGGAAAAACACGCGGCAAGGTAGCGGTAGCCGCCGATGCGGCAAAGGATGTGATCGAACAGACGGCACTGGCGGATGAAAACGTGCAGCGCTTTACCGAGGGCAAGAGTGTGGTGAAGGTGATTGTGGTGCCGGGTCGGTTGGTGAATGTGGTGGTTAAGTGAAAGGTTTTGGGGTTCCTTATAAGCTTTGATTGAAGATTGTGCTTCTTATTGCATTATTATGTTGAGCTGGACACCAATAAGATTTCGCGGATTCAATGGCGAACATAAATATTAGCTTGCCCTATTAAGCAAGTGAGGAAAAGAATATGGGATACTTTTTATTATGGTTGCTGTTCGGTTTTGCTTCCGCCTTAGTCGCATCAAGTAGAGGTGGGCGTGGTTTTTTATATTTCATTATTGGTGTAATCTTTGGCCCCTTCGGATTATTGTTTTCGTTTTTAGCTGGTCCAGACAAAATAGAGTGTCAATTTTGCAAAAAAACAATTAGAGAAGATGCTACTGTTTGCCCGCATTGCCAGCATGAACTCATCGAAGGTCCGCACGAAACTGCTAAATCTTTACCAAAACAATCCAGTCCTAATGATTCCGATATCCGATTTTGCCCCATGTGTGCAGAGGAAATTAAGCAGGCCGCCAGAATTTGTAAACACTGCAAAACTGATCTTGTTTAATAGAGTCAGGCAGGCCCGTAGGGCGCAATAACCGAAGGGCATTGCGCCGGATGTTAATGATCGGTGGTGGTTCCGCTGTCAGGTAAGGTAGGCATTCTCCACCAATCCGGCATTGTTGGGTTTGGTGCAATGGTGGGCAATGCCCACCCTACGAAAAAAGCCGTATTGAGTTAAGCGCAGAGTGTGATGTGCGGGAGATAACGGTTTTTACTTAAGTCCTCAGCACTCAGCACTCAGCACTCAGCACTCAGCCCGTAGGGCGCAATAACCGAAGGGCATTGCGCCGAATGTTAATGATCGGTGGTGGTTCCGCTGTCAGGTAAGGTAGGCATTCTCCATCAATCCGGCATTGTTGGGTTTGGTGCAATGGTGGGCAATGCCCACCCTACGAAAAAAGCCGTATTGAGTTAAGCGCAGAGTGTGATGTGCGGGAGATAACGGTTTTTACTTAAGTCCTCCGCACTCAACACTCAACACTCAGCACTCAGCACTCAGCACTCAGCACTCAGCACCTAAATTACCCGGCGGCGTGTAAGGTAGGCACATTTCTGTACCCACTCTCCCTGGCTGCGAAATTTTGTTATCAACTTATCCTGCATCAGCCTGCCGCTGCTCGATGGATTTTGACAATGCGCGCAGGAGTGCGGCGCCATCTCCCCGCCAGGCGCTGCCGTGCATGCAGGCCAGCGTGGCCGGCGATTGCTGGGCGAGGCGTTCGAGCATCAGCTCGGTGTTCGGGGTATGCGCGTAATAATCCATGGCGCCACGAAAGGCCTCGCTGGGGCCGAGGATGTCGCTTTCCACCAACGCCTCCTTGCCTTCGCCACCCTGGGTGAACAGGTCGCCACACATCAGGGTGCGGGTGGTGTCGTCAAACATCAGGCCGCACTCCCAGCCGTGGGGCAGGTGGGGAGTGTCGAACCAGCGCAGGGCATGTCTGCCCAGATCCAGTACCTCGCCATCCGCCATCGCCCTGGCGGCACGGTCGGCGACATCGTTGACCGAGACTATGGCCGCGACCTGGCTACAGACGGGGACGGATTCGGGTGCCACGGCAAGAAATTCGTTGAGTGAGCCGCACTCATCCGCCTCGTAGTGCGAGAAGCCGATGTAACTCAGTTGTTCCGGCGGCAGGATGCCGGCGATGGCCTCCTGCACCAGGGGGAACATGCGTCGCGGGCCGGTATGAAACAGCATGGGCTGATCATCGACAATCAGATACTGGTTGAAGCTGAAGGCCCCTACTGGCAGTTGGATGGGGGTGTTGATCCGGTAGATGCCGTCGGCGATCTCGTGGATATTGGTGCCTGACTGTTTATTGGTGATCATGGTGAACTCCCTGGGTGGTGGTTGGATTGTTGCTGAGTTACAGGGAGGTGTAACGGCACGGCCGATCGTTACACTTCCAAAGCCAGGGAGGCCGTAATATGCTGCAAATATGTGCCGACAAGAGTCCGAAACCCCTTTCGACGACGCCAGCCTGGCCCAGCGGGTGGCGCAGGCGGCGCCCGCTGTCGACCGTGAGGCGGAGGCGGAACTCTGTCGACGGCTTGCGCCGCGCGTGCGGCTGTATGGCCTGCGGCATCTGCGCAGTGAGGCCGCCGCCGCGGATCTTATGCAGCAGGTGATGCTGATGCTGATCGAGCGTCTGCGCGCCGGTGCACTCCGCGAACAGGAGCGACTGGCCTCGTTCGTGTTTGGCATCTGCCGCATGGTGGTGCTGGAGCTGCGCCGTGGCCACAGCCGGCGCGAACGCCTGCTGGAGACCTATGGCGAGGCACTGTCGCCGCCGGAGGTCACGCTGCCGGAGCTGGACGGCAAGCGCCTTGCGCCCTGTCTGGAATCGTTGTCGGAACGGGAGCGAACCATCCTGATATTGAGTTTCTATAACGAATTGCCGGCCGAGGCCCTGGCGCAAGAGCTGGAACTGAGTGCGGCAAATGTGCGCGTCATCCGTCACCGCGGCCTTGAACGCCTGCGCCGGTGTGTTACCGGAGAAAGCGAATGAAATCCTCAGACTGTCAGTCACCCGTGGTATGGGATAGCCTGCTTGCCTACTGGCTTGGCGAGCTGGATGCCGAGCGCGAGGCGCAGGTCGAGGAGCACTATCTGGGTTGCGAGCCATGCAGCCGCCGCCTGCAACAGCTTGTCGCCCTGGCCCAGCAAGTGCGCGATCTCACCCGCACAAGCGGCGTGAGCGTGGTCATCAATGAGCCGTTCGTACAGCGCTTGGTAGAGCAGGGCATGCACGTGCGGGAGTATTACGTGCCGCTCAATGGCGCGGTGAACTGCACCGTCGCCCCCGAGGACGACTTCGTGGTGGCCTATCTCAAGGCGCCGCTGGAGGGCGTGCAGCAGCTCGACATGATCTACCTCGATGGTGATGATGATAACGAGAGCGGCATGCGCCTGCACGATATTCCGTTTACCGCCGACAGCGGGACGGTGGTGTTCTCCACGGGTATCGACGCCTTGCGCGCCCTGCCGACCACCACCCTGCGCGTACGCCTGCTGGCCATCGACAACAACGGCGAACGTAGTATAGGTGACTACACCTTTAACCATAAAAAGATGGAGCCAAGCTTTTAATCTTGAATTCACCCTTCAAGACTGGACTATGCTCCTTCCGTCAGGATTTATCTGACCCAGCAATAGATTTATTGCAAGACCAATTTTTTTCAGCAAGAGAGGAAGAGTGGTGCTACCCGTATTTATCGTCAACAGTATCGTTATCGCGGTCGTGGTCATTATTCACTATGAGTTCTTGTATCGACTGACACTACATCTCCAACGCATCAGGATACGGCATCGATTCCTGATTTTGCTGGGCGTGTTCGGCGCGATGATTGCCCATACGATTGAGGTCTGGGTGTTCGCGCTGGCGTACTACTTCATGCATCATGCGCAAGGGTGGGGCCATTTGAGCGGAGGGTTTGATGGCAGTGTGCTGGACTGTGTGTACTTTTCGTTTAGCACCTACACCACCCTGGGATATGGCGATATTGACGCGATCGGTGATCTGCGACATTTGACCGGGCTAGAGGCCCTGACCGGGCTGGTAATGATTACCTGGTCAGCGTCGTTCCTGTTTATAGAAATGCAGCGTTACTGGAAACCGAATGACTTAAAGGGCTAGCCTGAGATGCACTGCCATTGGTCTAGTCAGGTAGGGCGGGCGCGTTTTTTATGCCCGCGCTGCACGTGTTAATGGCTTGCTGAAAACTGATGGTGACGTGTGGCGTATCGGTACCATGTGGGCACAAAATTCATGTCCACCCTGCCTGCCATGTTTGTAAAGAGGGAGAGGCCTGTGCCATACACCCAGCTTGAACAATACCTTCATGAGCACATTCCATTGTCAAAGGCGATGGCGGTGTCGGTGGTTTCCATGGCGGAGGATGAGGTGGTGTTGCGCGCGCCGCTGAAGCCGAACATCAATCATCGTGAAACGGTGTTCGGTGGCAGTGCCTCGGCGCTGGCGATTCTTGCGGCGTGGTCTCTGCTGTACACCCGGCTGCGCAGCGCCGGTATCGATAGCCGTGTGGTGATTCAGCGCAATTCGGTGGAATACGAACGCCCCATTGACGGCGAGTTTACGGCACGCTCGTCGATCGAGCGGCCGCAGGACTGGCCCCGCTTTACGCGCATGCTGATGCGCAAGGGCAAGGCCAGGATTGCTGTCGGCGCCGTGCTGGAATACGAGGGCCAGGTGGTGGGCAGGTTCACCGGTGAGTTTGTTGCCTTGGGTGGCGAGGGTCCAGGCCATGAATAACAGTGACTGACCGAATGACGACCGGGGTTCGCACGCGCCTCTCAAGAGACAGGCATCGCTGTCAAGGTAAGCATGAAGAGTAATCACGCCTAAAGAATTCGTGATGCCAGATTATGCCGACCCTCATAACGATGGCTAAAAAACATATGGGTGATTCAGACGGACTATTTTCGAGTCTTGGCAACGCGAGGGACATCATACCAGTCGCTCATGTCATCATACATATCGCCTTTAAACAGGTAATACGGCGACTTGTAGTAGATTTTAATATCATGAAAGGGATCGGTAAGGATCTTGGAAAACCATACCAGACCTGACTGCACGCCCATGATAAAAAACAGGTGTAGGGTGCGGAATACAACCGCGCCGATACCGACAAATAGCCAGATCATCGCCGTGTGATCAATGAACCCTGCAAGGTCCTGGTGTGGCTGAAACAGGCCGAACAGGCTCGCGTCGACAAACAGGACCAAGGGGGAGGCTACCCACACGGATAAGAGTATGATTTTTCGGTGCAGGTTATAACCAACCTTTACTTTTTCCTTGTATTCATGCGATGCCTGGTTTACGGCGTCATAGGTTTTCGGTTCAAAAAAGAAATGGCCCACCTGGCGTAGAATCATCGCCAGCAGCCAGCCGACCATTACCGCCAGCACCGGGTTGACAAATATCAGTATATAGCTGGTGAGAAAACAGAAAGCGCTGAGTAAATGCAGCGTCTGGTTTACACGGTTATGGTGATAAAAACGATGGTCGTCCCAGCGTTGTTGTTGCAGTTCTTCAAAGAATCCCATGACGATTATCCCTCTTTGGTTGGTTGTCGATTAGAAATGTCATTGTCCGTGAGCAGAGCCTGTCCCATGAATATTCTGTTGCCCGTCGATACGCTGTCATGCAGTCTGTAATGAGAGGTCGCGAACAGAATGATGGTCGAGCCGTGTTGAAAATAACCCATCTCGTCGCCTTTCCGGTATTGGGCATCGCAGGGTAAACGGTTAGGCCCGCGGTATTGAAGATCCAGCTCGGTGTCCAGGCAGTGGAATTTCATGCTGGCGACCAGGATTGCAGCAACCGGCACCAGGGTGATACTTTTTTGGTGCGCATCGTCTACCTCATCACCGAGCACTAGCTCAACGACGGCCCGTTCATTTTTACAGAAAAGCTTCTCGATGCGCTTGAGGGCGACAGGGTTCACGTTCCAGGTATCTCCTGAGATGTAATCAATGTGCGTTACCCTGCAGTCGATGGGCGCATGAAAACGGTGATACATGGAAGACTTGAGGCGCAATGTCACGTAGATGCCGTCGCGATACTTTTCCTGTAAGGTTTTGTCGGGAATAAGCTCGGCCAGCTCGTAGGGAAAGCCCTTTGCCTGGAATACCTGTGTTCCCGTAATTGGCCCGCACTCGCCGACAATGGCATCGCAGGGGCAGGTGATGGTATGTAGGTCGGTATCTACCTGGCGAGCACCGCTCTTCAGTTCGCGAATAAAACAGTCATGAAGGCTACGGAACGTAGAGTGTTTTGCTTCGGTAAGGTCAAGATCGGCAGCGAAATGTTTCCAGATGACTAGGGAAAGCCTGGTCAATGCGCGGCTTTCTATCTTGCTATACCAGCCCATCAATCGTGTCAGGTAGCGTCGCGGAATTCTGTTGGTCAACAGAAAATTTAACTGTTCCTGCTGACTCATATTGCGAACGATACTGGCCATGATTACGCGACCGATTGCTGCTCGATTAGTACTGGCGGCATGCCAAGACCCATATCTTGCAGGAATTTCTGCATGATGGGCTCTGCCTGATAATCCTGGGATCTGCGAATAGCCTTTTGGATCATTCCGGCGCGTTTTGGCTCGGATGAGAAGAAGCGAATGATGTGATCGCTCATCTGTTCGATATCGTTTGCCAGATACCCGGACACATCATGTTGAATGATGTCTTTTGGCCCCTTGCAATTATAGGCAACGGCGGGCATGCCATACGTGAATGATTCGAGGATGACATTGCCGAAGGTATCGAACCGTGATGGGAAAACAAAAAGATCGAGTCCCGCATAAAGCTCGGCCAGGTAGTGTTTGTCGACCCAGCCAAGAAAGAGTGCTTCCGGTAAGGCCTGCTTGAGTGCATCTTCAGCAGGCCCGGTGCCTGCAATAACTATTTTCACATCAGGCATTGACTGTTTGACATTGGCGATAATGTCCGGCAAATCGAAGATGCCTTTCTCCTTGCTGATCCTTCCTGCGAAAAGCAGTACAGGCGTATTGGCAATGGCGTCATTGAACAGGTCCGTCTTGTTAACACCAGTAACGCTGTTGTCGCGGGCGGATGTATGGTGGGCGGTTAAGAAAACCCGTTCATCCGCAAGCTGCATATGGTGGCCAACAAGCCAGTCGCGATGTTCGTTATTGAGCACGAAGACACCGGAGTACTGCTTATAGAAGACGCGCAAGGTGCGCCGTATCCGGTCACGCTCATGCAATGTGAGGTCCGTGGTGTCCTTGATGTAATCCAGCCAGTCAGTGTGCATGAAGAAAAAACTAGGCACATTGAACATGTGCTTGATGAACAGTGAAACGAGTGCCATCGGTCCTTCAGTAGAGCACACAATCCGATCGTATCCGCCTTCATAGAACAGGCGTGCAATCTCGAGCAAGTCAGGAATCCGCAGTTCTTGCTCGCCAAAATCCGGTACGGTGAATGAAGTCAGTGGTCGTACAACATGCAGGTGCGGTTCAGGTTGTGCGTCAGGATGACAGATCAAGATATCAACCGGCAGATCCATGCGCTGAATTTCAGCAAGTTTGGCTGACAGGGAGTTGGATACGCCATTTTTGTCCCTTAATGTATCGGTAAGATAAAGGGCGCGTCTTGGGTGTTGGTTTCTGCCAATATAATCAGAGAAGTCATTCAGGAAGCTGCGGTTCTGATACAGCAGCCGGGTGCTGCCAAGAGTCACGCTGGTGAGGATGATGCCGACCAGGACCGGGAAGGAGAGGTTATCAAACAGTTTTGAGACGCTTAGTTCGCTCATGTCCTCCTGCATTGACTTGTTGCCGAAGATCAGTGCCGTCAATTGACTCGGCACCTCAAATTTGCGGGTGATTTCCTCAGTAGAAAAGGACTTTAATCTGTATTTTTCTGATGAATCACCGGATTTCTTAATCCTTTTTATGATCAGCCTATTAAGATCCAGGAACAGATCGTTGACTGCCTGATTGACGGTATCAATAAAGATCTCTGGCGGGCCGTTGCAGCTGACAGCGATTTTTTCCAGTTGGGTAATGCAGAAGCGATAATCCTTGCTGACTTTCCATTTCAACAATTTGTTAGGTTTTTTGCCATGCAGTGCGTTGTGGACGAACTCAAAGAACTTCTGCGTGTTCTTGTGCTTTTTCATTTCCAGAAGAAGATTACTGATCACCAGGCAGGAGACCTTGTCGGATACTTCGCCGCGATGGAACAGGATGCGCAACAGGCCAGGATCCTCGATTTTTGTCGCCACCTGAGAGAAATAGTCCAGCAATGCAATATTCAGTTTTTGATTCTCGGCAACATGCCCAAAGGCCGCGACATTGCCTTCGCGGATGGCCTCAAGCGCCAGTGCGGAGGGCGTTGAATGCTCCAGCCTTTCCTGCAGGTCGGGTATATATAAATAGCTTCCGCACTGGCCGGCAAAGATGCCTGTGTGGCAATCTGAGCCACCGGTCAATATTTTTGGACGGTAGGGATCAACACCATAGTCGGCGGGATCGAGATCGTGCTTTTTTGCGAAGCCCAGGATCTTTTCAGGCGTAAGACCTTCGGCCCAGTTAAGCGTTAATACGCTTTGCCACAGATCCCGTTGACCGTTAAGGACCTCGAATCGCTGAAACATGACAGCCAACTTTTCGAAAAGACTTAGGTCTATCTTGTCGTTCCTGGTGTAGAAATACAGCGGATGGGGCAGGATTACCGGCAGATCATTGACAGCGGTGTAGCGCAGGAAGTCGTAAATATTCTGGCGCTTTTTATTCAGGGTCTTTTCCTGCTGCCGGGTGAAGCCATAGGTGAGTATGTGGACGAACAGGTTGTACTCCGGGAAATGGCAGGTGAATTCTGCTGCCGGCAGTACGTCATACCCCCGTTCCTGCAGCTCCCAGCACGAGCGTGCATTATTATGATTGGTCACCGTGATGACATCGCAATCATTCTGTTTCAGGCATTTGACGAGATTCTGCGTTTTCAGCCAGGTTTCCGGCAGTCTGAGAATTCTTCCCCAGAGTTCGTCAGGAACGTCGCTATTATGATCATGACAATGCAGGTCGACCTTCAGGCAATTCTTCAGGTCATATTTGAGCGTGATCTGTTTTAGATATTCATCAAACTCTGAACGCAAGGAAGTCCGGAATTCACTCATTCGTTCGCTGTATGAAGTGTTGATCATTGCTGTAGGGTCTCCACGGTTGGTGGCCGTGTACAATCCTGTACCTCAATCTCCTTGTGTGGTTTGAATAAGGGGAGGCGTGCGCCAATCATTTCTTTCAGCATCTGCCGCTTGATGGATTTGTTGGTTAGCTCGCGTGATTGCCACCACCAGCCGTCATTTTCCATTTGCCGTGCGGCGCGTATAAACCGTGATTTGACTTCGTTAAAATCGTCGTCGGTGAAATTGAGGCTCATGATGATCCGCCCGGTGCCGACCCAGCTAATCTCAAGGCCCTGTGCGCGGAGGTAAAACTGGAACATCCAGTTGTAACGAGATGGTCTGGAATAGAGAATCGTCCAGATGGAATGAAGATTGACAATGCTCACGGGCAGGGATTCATCTGCCAGCTCTTCATTGAGTTGTTGGGTTCTCGCATTCCACACAATATCTGCTTGTTCGTAGATGCTCATAATCTCCGGCTGGACAATGCGGTGCAGAAATTCATTCATCGAACCCATCACATAGGGGTGAGAATTGAAGGTGCCTCTGGCGAAAGAGATGTTTGCGGGCTGATTATCCTTGTAGCGCTTCATCAAATGGTGTCGGCCACAGACCACGCCAATCGGCAGGCCGCCCCCCAATGTCTTGCCGTACGTTACGATATCTGCCTGTATGTCGAAATATTCCTGCGCCCCTCTGTATCCCAACCGGAAGCCAGTAAACACTTCATCAAAGATGAGCACGATATTCTTTCGTGTGCAGACGTCACGAATCTGGTGTAACCATGCCGTGTAAGTATCACGATCAAAATGGGCAGATCTTGAGCTGTTAATCAGTGTTGCATCGCTGGGAGCGTCAGAATTTGGATGCAGGGCCTGTAGTGGGTTTATCAACACGCAGGCAATATCATTGCGCGTTTCCAGTACTTTGAGAGTGGCCTTGCTGAGGTCGGCAAGGGTGTAAACGTCATTGGTCTTACGTTGATTGCCAATGCCTGGCTGTACGCCATCCCACCATCCATGATATGCGCCACAGAACCTGACCAGGTGTGATTTTCCTGTGTGATAACGTGCAAGTCGCACTGCCTGCATGACTGCTTCGGTGCCCGACATGTGAAATGAGACCTCATCGAGTCCCGAAATGCCTTTCAGCATTTCAGCGTTTTCCTGAATCAGCGGATGGTAGGTACCCAGCACGGGCCCAAGATCCTTTACTTTGGCGAAGCCGGACTCCATGCAGTCCTTGTAAAAATCATAGCCGAAGACGTTGACGCCATAAGAGCCGGTAAGGTCGTAGTTCCAGTTTCCATCGAGGTCCCTGATTCTGACACCGTCAGTTTGCTCGGCGATGGTTCCGGCCTTGAACTCAACGGGCAGGAATTGTCGATACGGGAAGGGCACACGGTAGTTGCTGGTAAAGTTTACATCCGAAATACTGTCTTGCAGGGAGAGGCTTGCAGCCATCGTTCTTGGTGCACGTGATTGCAATCGCAGCCTGAGCCTGTCCATGGCCTGACGACGATTATCTGCGACTTCAGCAGGAGCGGCATCACTACAAAAGAACCGGTCTGCCCCATATCCGAAGTAAGGGACGAGCTTGCTTATCCGGCGTGACCATTTTGCATGACCTCTTAATGAGGGGTGCTTGGCTAGCGATAGTCGTAGGCGGATGTAAATCCTTTGCAATATGAACACAGCCACTATTGCGGCAATGACGTAAATGGTCAGATCGTATTTCATGCGTTATCCGCGCCGGTGTATTTTCGCGAACTCTAGCAATCATAAATGACAGTTTTGTGACGACAGGTGAATCCGGGCGCGGACACCTGTCAGGTGTTAGAGAATGCCACATCATGCCCATCGTGAAGTCACTCTTGTTGACGGGTGTGCACTCGATAGCGAGGAAAGTCGGTGTTTATGTCAGTTTTGTGACATCGCGAAAACAACAATACCAGGCTCTGTACTATTCGCCGAAACCGTATAAGGTGCGTTTCAGAACGGGATTGATGACCGGCAGATTAAAGACGTCGTATATAGTCCATTAGCCCAGGGGCAACAACGTAACATAGATATAGCGTCTCTCGATCTTTTCTGTTCTGCTAATGCTGGGCGGGCGGGCACATCCTTGTGCTGGCTGCGATCAGTGCCATCAGGCTGCAATCAAGCCGTCCTTTTTATCAGATCGCCGGCTAAATCCCATTAAGCCCAGGATGGAAGTGGCGAGCAGTAATAGAGCTGGGGGCAGAGGTACCGCCATCAGATTGAGGTTGCCGTCCGCTTCGAGCAGCAGGTCACCGCTGTTAACCGCATTTCCCTGAACCGATGATACACCGCTGGTGACGCCGAAGGGATTGATGCGCATGGTGAAGATACTGTTGGCGCCGCTGATGGTGCCGGGATCGAACACAGCGGCGTTGTAGTCGAAAGCACCGATGGTGAGATCGATCCCAGTGACGCCAAAACCGGCACCACTGAAGAAGGTTCCGCCACCGCCGGAAACCGTTCCGGTCATAATCACCGTGCCGTCGTTGAATCCGCTGTCGGTACCGAAATTGTGGAGAGTGGCGCCATTACCGTCGAGGAATAGACGGGCATTGCCGCCGGTGACCGCGAAGCTGGCATTGCCGTAGGCGTCGACGGCGGTCACCTGCTGTGTGAATTCGGTCGTTACCGTCAATTCATAGTTATTATTCAGCTTCGGACTGGATACCATGTCGCCCGACAGCATGTGCTGAGTGACAAGTGATTGGTAGTAGCCGCGGTAGGTATCGCCAATCTGGTAGCCGGATCCACTGACTACGTCGGGCTGGATCAATACCACACCACCATTAGAAAAGTCATAGCTGTTAAAGGGGCCGACAATTTCACCGTTTGTCGCGCCGATGACGGAAGTATAATCCGCCGTACCAATCCAGGGCACGGTGAGTGCCGATGCCGACTGGCTGAATCCCATAAGCGCGCCGCAGGCGAGAAGAGCCCCGCCATGGATTAATCCTAAATGTTTAAAGTGTGTGTTCATGATGATTTCCCTATTGTTTAGCAGATTAATCGCACGGCATGTATGCAATTATGGATGCTATAAAACCACTGTATTGTTACGCGTGGATGAAGTATTTATGAAATGATCGAAATTGAGCAGAATATTTTTATGACTATTACTATTACTATTACTATTACTATGACTTGCAGCCTGGTCGAGTGGATGATCCAACAAGGCCAGGCGATAGTATTGCTGTTAGTGATGGGCAAGGTATGGGCTAATTGGACATTGGCATTAAAGCCGCTATCTGCGGTTACAAGTGCTCGCCAGGCCGCCGGCTGTAGTTAGTAAACCGGCGAAGACTAGCATCGCCCATGGCGGCAGCAACGGCACATCGGCATTGATGGTATCGATGGTATCGGCCAATGTCGGGTTGCTGCCGGACCGGTATTCGTCGAGGTTGCTGATGAGATCACCATCCAGATCGCCTGCCGCATCCGTGGGATCGAAGGGATTGAGTCCGTGGATCGATTCCCACGCATCGGGCATCGAGTCATTGTCATCATCGTCATCACAGATGTCACCAGAGCCGTCGCCGTCAAAATCCACCTGGTCGCTATTGCTCAGCTCTGGGCAGTTGTCGAGTGCGTCGATGATTCCGTCACCGTCGTTATCCAGGTAGTTCCATGCCAGTTGAACTGTCCCGGACGCGGCGGCATAGCCGTCGATGGCGATAAGATACGTTGTTCCCGCCTGAGCCGTGAAAGTCACTGCACTGGTGACGTTGACGGAATCGTTATCATTCTGCGCGACAAGCGCCAGCGCGTTGAGCATGTCCCCGGAATAAACGGCCAGCAGGGTATCAAAGCTGCTGCCAGCAGTGGATATCGCCAGTGGCCCGGTGAGGGTGGCCGTCCATTGCCACCATAGTGATTTTCCGCCGGTATTGCCGGCATGACTGGGCTCGTTGGTCTCCCTGGAAGCGTTGTGGTTATCGCCATAGACCATGCCTGCATCGCCCGATAAAGCGACGGGAGAGGCAAAATCATCATTGACCGCGCCCAATGCGGCCAGCAGATCGAGGCGAGGCATTGACAGTCCGTTGCGGGAATCGGTAACGGCAACACCAGTAGAGGTCAGTCGCAGGATGGCGGCATCTACGGTATCGGCAGGATAGGCCGAGCGTAACACCGCCATTGCTCCGCTCACATGCGGCGCGGCTTGTGAGGTGCCTGCAGCAGTGGTGCCACTGGCGGTGATCAGCGCGCCTGGCGCGAGCAGGGTGAGGAAATTTGCACTGTTGGAAAAACAGGTCACTCTGTCGGCGGCGGTCGTCGCATCCGTACAAAATCCATAAGCGAGGCCACCGACGTTAGCATCGTATACGGCGCCTACCGAAACCGCCTCCGGAGTACAGGCCGGCATGCCGATGCTAGTAGTCGAGGCGTCGTTACCGGAGGAAGCTGTGGTGATTATGCCGGCGGATTTGGCATTTATAATGGGCGTGCGAAATGGATTTTGTGCCCGGATCGAGCAGGGTGCTGTGTACAGGCCGCCGCCAAGGCTCATATTGATGGCAACGATGTTGTAGGTCGCCTGATTGGCGATGGACCAGTCGATGGCCGCGAGGATATCGATACTGTCTGCGGATGTGCCATTAAAGACATCGAGTGCGGCTATTTTCGCATCAGGCGCGATACCGGCGACGATACCGGCAACATTGCTGCCGTGGCCATTGTCGTCGCGTGACCCGTCATCCGGCGCAAAGTCCTGTGCATGGACTATCGTGCAGTCAGAGGGTACACCGGGAGCGGAACACGCACCAAAATTAGCGAGTGTGTAATTCACGCCAGTGTCCAGGACGGCAATAGTAGTGCCTGTACCGGCTTGATTTAGCGTGGCGGCCTGCGGTTGCCGCACCAGTGATGCGCTCTGCGTCAGATGCATCTGCAACCTGATGTCTTCGTGCACGGCCAAGACTTGAGGGTGTCGAGCAAGGGCATCCAGCTCGTCCATCGTAGCGATTGAGGCCGCAAACATGGGCAAGTGTCCGTAATCCTTGAGTAACAACAGGCGGCGCGGCCGCAAGGCATTGAACAGGTCGTCTTTTAGTATTCGGTATTGCTGCGCCTTGAAGGAGGTGATGGCGGCATCATCATGCGGCAGGCGGCGCGACCGACGCTGGGCTGCCGCCTGGCTCTCAATGGTATCCGCCTCGAGTTCGACGATGACATGGACCGGCTCGTTGCGCTGCAAGCGCTCAATAAGAGCAGTGGAGGATTTGCCGCCGGGCTGGGAGACTGCACTGTGCGCCGGAGTCGAGACCAACAACACAGTCAGAGTTAACAGAAGTGTGCTTTTCATAATGTGGGATAGTCTGTAGATGGTTTTACCTGAGCCAGTGAAATGATGGCCAGGGCGGCGCCAATACCCAGTGCGATGCGGCCACCACCATTGAGAAAGTTCATCCAGGCTACCCAGGGGGAGGGCGCGCCATGCATGCTTTGCGCGGTGGACAACATGAGGCCGTCGAGCGAGCCGATCAGAACCAGGGGAACATCCAGCATCACCACCACAATCCCGAACGGGATGCTGATCAGCGCCATCGCCACACAGTGTCTGCGCAGCAGGAGGCAGGCCGTGGTTACCAGTGACAGCATCAACACCAGCGGTTGCAGCAAGTGGCCGGCCAGCGTTGAGCTTTCTATGGGAATCCCGGCAGGGAGCAACTGTTGGCCGAACATATGTGGATTGAGGGTGCGGACATTGGCAAGAATCGAGTCTTCCAGGCCCATGCGCACAAGGTGCAGATCGTGGATGGCGAATTGCGGGGCCAGCAGCGAAATTTCCCAGCGCAGCAGCGGCAACAGGATTTCGACAATCGCGCGTGAGGTGACCACGGCCGCACCAAGCCACAGCAGGGATGATGCGATAAACAGCAGAACGATCCTAGTGAGTGTGATCCGGTCCGGCATGTGATATCCAGTAGAGGAAGAACAGCATTGCAACAGTGACAACCGCGAGCGGGGCAATATAGCCGTGCAGTGCCTCGAAAAGCGAATGATCGATACGCAGGCTGTAATACAGAGAAACGATACGCAGTTGATTTGCCGTATACACCAGCAGACTTCCTGCCACGATTCCCAGCAGCTTGCGCCGCCAACCCATGCGCAAGGCGAATAGCGCTGCACCAAGCAACAGAATGACCTCCGTACCCTCGCAACCGTTTAGGACCGACATACGAACATGCCTGGACACCAGGCGATGTCCCTGGGCGCTGACACCTTCATCAGGTGTAATCCAGGAGATGATCAGTGCGCTTGGCATTACCGTCATATCGTTAATCAGAAAATGCGCAGCCTGGGTGTCACGGGCACCCTGATAGATGGCCTGCATCACAAGGAACAGGCCAAAAAACAGGCTGGTGTAGACAGCGAGATTTCGGCCTAAGCCGGTAGCTTGATAACTCATCGTGATGGCCTGGTGATCATTGCGTTATTAGTAACACGGCCATGTTGCGTAGAAATGTCACGGTTTACAGATAGGCTTATGTCGCCCTGTCACTAATCCTTCACATATCCTTCATGTTTGTCCTTTAGACTGCCGGGTTTTCGAGCGGTATGCAGGAATTCTTTCGCTCGATGGGTGCGTCCGGTGGGCGTGATCCGCCAGTCCAGGGGGGGTATGGTTCGTTATATCTTGTTGATTGTAATGCTTATGCTTGGCGCTACGGTGCGGGCAGAGGTGCTGTTTGCGACAGACAATAATTACCCGCTATCCGCGCCAAACGATGTCGCCGTCAGCCAGGACGGCCTACACGTCTATGTCGCGAGACTGCTGAGCAATACCATTGAGGTACTGTCGCGCAATACAGTGATGGGTGATCTCACCCCTGTCGAGACCATAACCGGCGATCCGGGCCTGATGAACCCCTTGAGAATCAAGCAAAGCCCCGATGGACAATTTGTGTATGTCATTAGCCACGGCAGTAATGTATCCGAGCCGGATTCGCTACTGGTATATCGGCGCGGTACTGATGGCAAACTGACGTATATTGAGGCGGCGCAGAACGGCAGCGGTGGTATCGCCGATATGTCAAAGCCTTCGGACATGGCGTTTTCTCCGTCGGGCGATCAACTCTATGTGCGTGCCGCCGACAGCGGCAGTCTGCTGATCTTTAGCCGCAATATTTCGACAGGGCAGTTGATCCTGCTTCAAGCCCTGCGCGATAGTGATGCGGGAATCGACGGCCTGGGTGGCGTGGGAATGCTGGCGGTAAGCGCGGATGGCTTTGTCTATACCACCAGCATCACCGACAACAGTGTGGCGGTCTTCAGGCGCGATGCAGGCAGCGGTCAGTTGAGTTTGGTGAAAACGTATATTGATGCCATTGACGGCATCAGCGGTCTGCTCGGGGCATGGAGTGTCGCCCTGGCACCAGACGATAAACACCTGTACCTGGCCGGCGGCAGCAGCAATACAGTGGTGCTGTTTGCGCGTGATAGCGTCACGGGTGAGCTGCTGCTCCAGTCGGTCTACCAGCAAGGCGACGCCAATTTAACCGGTGATCTTTCAAGGAGTTTTGACGGGCTGCAAGGCCCCATCGACCTGAAGGTGAGTCCGGATGGGCAGCGTGTCTATGTCAACGGCAGCGAGGATAATGGGGGCCAGGTACACACTCTCGCCCTGATGCGGCGCGACCTGTCTGACGGCAGCCTGAGTTTCATGCAAGTACTTCGTTCCAGCGGCATCGCACCGATTGATGGCCTTGCGGGTGTGCCGCGGTTTGCGCTGTCGCCGGATGGCCGTTTTCTCTACAGCGCAGCCACCAAAGACGACAAGATTGGCGTATTCGAACATTTAACCACCGACCTTGGTATTGTCGCCGTGGGCGAGTCCGACCCCGTCGACCTGGGAAGCACCTTCAGCTATACCATCACGGTGACGAATCATAGCGCATTCGTTACCCATGGCGTGGCGGTAACGGACACCCTGCCGGCAGAAGTCGGCTTTGTCAGCGTGGACGATGCAAGCTGCGCGCACTACATGGGCATTGTGAAATGTGAGCTTGGCACCCTGGCCGGTGGTGCGCGCAAAGAAATCAGAATTCAGGTTACGGCGCCACTGACTGAGGCTCTGCTGCAGAATCATGCCGTCGTATTTTCAGAATACAACGATATCAATCCCGCCGATAATCAGGATCAGGAAAGCACAACGGTACGCGCGCCCAATACGCCGCCTGTAGCGGTGGATGATGTATTCGAATCGCCTCCCGGAGAAACCGCTGTGCTGGATATCCTGGCCAATGATGAAGATCAGGATGGCGACGCGCTCACCATCCTGTCGGTCACGGTTCCGGAATCCATGCAGGGGACGGTAAGCATCAACGCCGGATCGCAAGTCACCTATACGCCCCCCGCCAGTCTAAACGGCGTGCACTACACGGGGACGGAGACCTTCAGCTATCGCGTTCAGGACAGTAATGGCGCAGAAGATGAAGGCCAGGTGACTATCGTTGTCAATACTCCCCCGGTGGCGAGCGACGATGCAGTCACGGTGGTGCAGGGAATTCCGGTAACGATATGGGTGCTGATAAACGACAGCGACCCGGATGGCAACACCATACAGATTGACTCTGTTGATAGCTCAATGCTCACCAGTGGCAGCGTGCAGGTCAATGGCGACGGCACCATCACCTACACCTCAGGCGAGAGCTTCATCGGCACAGAAATATTCAGCTACGCACTGCGAGACGCCCATGGCGCAGAAGCGCAAGCCAATGTCACCATAGCGGTGCAGGCCATTACTGACAATGGCGGCGGCACTGTCGATACCGGGACGACGGCTACGGACAAGAAAGGCGGCGGTGGTGCGATAAGCAATGTATTTATATTCCTGCTGTTAACGCTGTCAGCTATTCGGTTTTTTCGCAAGGCGCCCCAAAACACCTGAAATAAGAGCTCTTCACCTTGCGCGCGCATGAGCGGCGCAGCAGATTGGTAAACGAGTTGAACCGCTAGTAAGCCATCACAACACTTCAGCATCCATCCATAAACCTCGCTGCATAAATTCTTCCTTCTGTCTCTCCGTCTGTCTCACCTGCCTATCTCACCTATCTGACTCGACTGCCTGCCGAGCCATTTTATAGTAGTTTCAATATGTAGTTATGTAGTGCGGCATACCGCTGTCCTATCAACTTTGCAGTAGGGTGGGCTGCGCCCACTCTACAAAACTGCCACTCCATGGTTGGCTAGTGACGAGCAATGACAATATCTATATATGGTTATCTGCAAATCTTTCGGTATCGCATGGCTGGCTAAAATGTCTCCACCACCCAGCGAAACATACGACAAACGTAATACAAACCGCGCACGTCGCGGGTTTTTTATTTGTCGGTTTCACAAATGCTTCATGGGAGCGTAACAAAGTAATGGTCTTATACGCGCCTGTGCAACGCGCTGGGAATGACAGGCGAGACCGAAAAAAGTTCATCTAACTGTCAAACCACTGAAATGATTGGCGCGTACAAATGCACAGACTGAATCGTGATTCTCTTATGAGACACACGATTCAGGTTATGGGTAGCTGCAAATGCCACACCCGTCGCGAGGCGGGGTCGGAAAACTACGGGTCTTTGTGATTGTAAAGACAGCCGGGTTGCCAGCAAGTTCACGGCAACCGGGCTGTCTTTTTTTTGGCTGTTGTAAATGGGGCTGTGAATGGGCGGATGCATGAGCGAGGCATCGGCCCTGGCAGGATAGGGAGGACAAGCGGTCATCCATGGACGGGTAACGGAAACAATAACCTTGTTGTTTACTTTATATAATTATGGAGAGTCAAGAATGAAAACGAAGATGAAAATGAAGGCCGTCGCGGCTGCCCTGGCCCTTGTGGCCGCCGGCACTGCGAATGCCGCAATTGATACGACAGCTACCGGTAACGGCGAGCTGTTTTTCAGCATCCGCGACAATACCAACCTGACGTCCTACGTGATGGACACGAACGTCAGCCTGGACACCTTTCTGGCGAACGTGAACGTCAGCCAAAGCTGGGCGGCCGATGCCACGCTGACGAGCTATCTGTCCACGGGTTCCGGAAACTACAGCTGGGCGGTGATGGCGGGTGACTCAATTGGCGCCGGTGCCGCAGGTGGTCTGCGGTATTTGTCGACAGCGGCAACGGGCATGGCCGGCACTTGGGCCACAGAGAAGAACGTGGGTATGCTTGGTTATAGCATCATGGACACCAGCTATTTGACCGGCGCCAACGCCGCCATTGCCGTGGGCGCCACCGGCAACTCCGCGACCTTCGCCAATGGCGATGCCGGTTATTTCGGCACGGCCATGGATAGCTGGTTCAACAACTCGCCCATGAATGCCGCCTCCGCCGGTCTTGGCGGTGAACAGTCGTTCTACTACGCGACCAACACCGGAAGCACAGCCGCATTTGCCACCAAGAACCAGACGATTGCCGTGAGCGAACTGATCGGTACCTGGACGCTGGACTCCTTGAGTGGCGACCTGAACTATGTCGCTACGCCGATTCCGGCCGCGGTGTGGTTGCTGGGTAGTGCCATGGTGGGTCTGGTGGGTGTCGCCCGTCGTCGGGAAGAAGATCAGATTATCACTGCGTAAACCTTTATCAATTTCTTATTGGAGAACATCATGAACCTTAGCAAACTATCACTCGCCCTGTCCGGCGTGCTGGCCGCGGGCAATGCCTTCGCCCTGGCGCCCAACGCCATTGACCCGCAGAATCCTGGGGTCAATGACATCGTCATCCATTATGGTGGTGCTACCGCCCAGTCACAGACCGTAAAGAACCTGGCCACGGATCTGTGCGTAGCCGGCACCATCGACCATTTTGTCAATCTCCCTGCCGATCCCACCCACCTGGTGGTGAGCTGTGAGTTGACCACCCCTATCGCCGGTAAGAGCAACCTGTATTTCTCGTACTTCCTGGACGGTGGTTCGGTGTACGGTGTAACGCCGGTGGCGGATCAGGTCTCCCTGAACTACATGAAGGTCAACGGCGGATCCTGCAGCACGCCTGACGGTGGTTCTCCTTCTGTCAACTGGACCTGTGCCAACAGCGGCGCCAACCAGTACGCCCATGCCCCCGAGGCCGGTGGTTCAGACGTGGAACCCGCCCTGTTCAAGGGCGCCAACGTGTCCGGTCTGGCCTTCGGTGCGGCCAGTCCTGCCGGCCTGGCCAACCTGACCGTGGAGCCCGCCTTCAATGTCATCTTCGGTCTGCCCGTCAACCTGGCGATGCTGGACGGTAGCATCTACCCCGGCGGCACCGGCACCATCAAGAGCCTGAGCAAGTCCTCCGCGGCCTCCATCTTCTCCGGTCAGAAGGCCCAGTGGGACGCGATCCCCGAGTTCGGTAATCTGGAGAACTGGGTGAACGGCGTCGGCGCCCCGACGGACATCCATGTCTGCCGCCGCGTGAACGGTTCCGGCACCCAGGCCGCGATCCAGGTGCACTTCCTGCGCCAGGAATGCACTGACTTCTCGCGTCCGTTTGCTACCGCCGCTAACTGGGTGGTCCCTGGTGAACTGGAAGAGATCTCCAGCTCCACCAAGATCCTGACCCAGTGCGTGGACGTCAACCCGCGCGCCATCGGTGTCTCCTCGCTGGAGAAACAGCCTGGCGTGAAGTACGGCACCAACTGGGCCTATGTCGCCATCGACGGCATCATGCCCACGGAAGAGAATGCCGCCAAGGGCCTGTACGACTACATGTTTGAAAACAGCATGCAGTACAACAACACGGTAGTGGATGCTGCCCAGAAGGGTTTCCTTGACGCGCTGTTCGCGGCCGCCAAGGACTCCACCGTACTGGCCGGTAAGCCGGGCGTGCTGGGTGTGCCTGACTACGTGATCAACACCCCCGGTGACTTCGCCGATGCCGACATTGATGGCATCTATGCGGAATACCATCCCAGCAACCCGGTTGCCTGGGTGAGCCGCGATACCCAGGGCTGTAAGCCACAGGTGCAAGTATTCCCATAAACCGGAATGCCTATGGGTGAGTTTTTCACCTAACGAAAAACGGGCCAGCGCTTTGCCAGGCTGGCCCGGATTTCAACACGGAGCCGACCCTGTATGGGGTCGGCTTTTTTATTGGTGTACTGATATTTTTTTTGCAGTGACTGTGAAATTTCATTCACAGGTTTGTGACATATCATTCTGTGCACAGAAACCGTGCAACAATGACCTAACTAAAATTTGTACTTCTGTACAAGCCTTTTTACGTGGCGAATTATTGGCGGTTGGTATATTCCCGCTGCTAACCCCCTTGTGCAACCTTGCTGTAACAATTGCCTGCTATGTTTGCGTCCTCACGGTTGCGGGTGCTGTGGGTTTCCTTGTTTTCAGAAAACCATCTCGCAATACATAGTCGAAATAAAAACACCGGAATGAAAACCGCCGGAAAAATATCAGGAACGCCTCTTGTTGACCAATAAACGATCAACATTCAGCACGACACTATTTTCACTGTCTGTGTGGATGCTTGGCAGTGCCATGTGGGCGCCGCTCGCAGTGGCCGAGAATGAGGCGTCGACGAATGCCGGTGATACCTCGGTGGAGGTAGAAATGAACTCACCACAAGCTGTGGATACTCAAGCTTCGGCGAACAAGGCGCCAGTGTTCGATGTGCGGGAGTTTCGTGTCAGCGGCAATACGCTGCTGAATGTGAAGGATGTGGAGCGCACGCTGTATGGTTTTCTGGGCGAGGAAAAAGTCTTCGCCGATATCGAAAAGGCGCAACACGCACTGGAGCAACGTTATCGTGAGGCGGGCTATCCCGCAGTGCTGGTGGATATTCCCGAGCAAAGTGTTAGCGATGGGGTGGTGTGGTTGAAGGTAACGGAAAGCCGGGTTTCGACACGACGCATCACTGGCTCGCGCTACTATTTGCCAGGCGTGCTGGCCGGACAGATCACGGCACTGGAGCCGGGCAACAAGTTGCAAATCTCCACCGTGCAGACCCAGATCGCTCAGGCCAGTACCGCCTTTCCGGAACGCGCCATCAATCCAATCCTGCGTCCCGGACGAACGCCGGGTACCGTGGAAGTGGAGCTGAAGGTGGAAGACCAGTTGCCGTTGCACGGTGAGCTGGAAGTCAACGATCGTTATGGTGAAAACACCTCGCGTTGGCGTGCACTCGGTTCCGTA
Organism: Gammaproteobacteria bacterium; assembly: GCA_032250735.1. Taxonomy (NCBI): domain Bacteria; kingdom Pseudomonadati; phylum Pseudomonadota; class Gammaproteobacteria; species Gammaproteobacteria bacterium. Next base: position 52,519 of record JAVVEP010000003.1, on the reverse strand, counting down.
AGTTACAGCAATTTGTGGCAACGCGGCCACAGTCTGAATATTCAATACCAGACCGCACCGGAAGAAACGGATGAGGTGCAGGTCTGGTCCGGCACCTATCTGTTCCGTGTGCCGCAGTCGCAGAGCATGGTAGTCATTTATGCCGTGGATTCAGAAAGTAACACCGCGACCCTGGGGGATCTCAACGTTATCGGTAACGGCAACATCTATGGGCTGCGCTGGATTACTCCGTGGCGCGACGATGAGACCTTTAGCAACAGCCTCAGTCTGGGGGTGGACTATAAGAAATTTGGCGAAAGCATCCAGCAACAGGGCGCAGACCTCACCAATACACCCATCGATTATGCAACGTTCGGCATCGATTTCAGCCGTACCCGACAGACAGCGTTACAGATGACGCGCTATCGCATGAGCAGTGGCTTTGGCGTGCGCGGCCTCGTTAATGATGCGCAAGCCTTCGAGGATAAACGTTCCCAGTCGCAGCCCAACTACCTCTTTCTGCGTGCCGGCGTCACCCATTCCAGAGCCCTGTTTGCCGGCACCCGATTGCAGCTGGAAATGGAAGGACAGTGGGCCAATTCCCCCCTGATCAGCAACGAACAATATGCCGCCGGCGGCGTGGCCACGGTGCGTGGTTATCACGAGTCACAGGCACTGGGTGATGATGCCGTGCGCGGTCGCGTGGAATGGCTTATCCCATCGCTCCTGAAAAGCAGCACTGGAGATAAGGCGGTGTCTGCATCGGGCATTGACGGCCTGCTGTTTTGGGATGGTGCCGCCTTGCACGTGCAGCAAGCGCTTCCCGGGACGGACGCGCACACCGAATTGGCGAGTGTGGGACTGGGCCTGCGCATGAACAGGGCATCGACCTGGGAAGTAAATCTGGATTGGGCGAAGGCGCTCAAGGCAGAAGGTTCAGTGGCAAAGGGCGACACGCGTGTACACGCCTCCGTGCGATACGCATTCTAGTTGCGCGACTTATTTAAGTAATTAAGGAACGGATCATGGTGACCAGACAGTTTCGCACGCAGTGCAGCCAGCAACCGATGAAATGGCGCAAACGCCCGCATTTCACGCGCACTTTGCTGTCGGCGAGCATTGTCCTGGCCCTCAGTAGCCAGACTGCCCTGGCGGAACCGTCGCGCGGTGTATTTCCACGTGCTTGCGGTAGTGGTGCATGCACGGCCAGTGGTGGACCCGGTCAGTGGATTACCTACGGCAGTGTGAGTTCACCGTACCGGGTCGGCAACACCATGACCATCGAGCAGACCAGCCAGAAAGCTACGCTTAATTGGCAAAGTTTTGATGTCGGCGCGGACAATACCGTCCATTTTGAACAGCCCAACAGCACCTCGGTGGCCCTGAACCGGGTATGGGATCAGACCAATCCGAGCCAGATCTTTGGCCATCTAACGGCAACCGGGCAGATCTATCTCTATAACCGCAACGGCATCCTGTTCGGGCCCAATGCCAGCGTCGACGTCAACACCCTGGTGGCGACGTCGCTGGATATTTCGGATCAGGTATTTGAAAAGGGTCTGAATACAGCGATCAATGAGGCCGGTGAAGCCGCCGCGGCGTTTAAAGGAAACGGGCATGGTGTGGTGGTGGATGCCACGGGCAGCCCGGTGTTGTTCGCCATTGGCGCAGATGGCAAACCCGGACGCTTCCGGGTTGATGAGCAGAACATTCCCGTACGCGACGAAAGCGGCGCCTTGATCGCCGATGCCGCCGGTCGTTTGGTCGCCGACCCCGATGGCGTGCCGTTGGATGTGGTGATCGATGTGGCGGCGGGCGCGGATCTGCGCGTCCAGAATTACGGCAGTCTCATGTTGTTGGGTGCCAATGTCGCCAATGCCGGCACCCTTACCACGCCGGATGGCCAGGCCATCCTGGCCGCGGGCAACAAGGTCTATCTGCAATCTGATCAGGAGCTGCGCGGTTTTCTGGTGGAGGTGGATGTCGACGCCGTCAGCAATGATCAACTGAGCACGGCATTGACCGGTGGTACGCCCCTGTCCATGGGCAACGTGACCAATACCGGTACGGTCAGTGCGCCACGCGGCAACGTGACCCTGGCGGGTCTGGCCATCAACCAGCAGGGCCGGATTTCCGCCACCAGCGCGGTGACCGCCAATGGCAGCATCCGGTTGCTGGCGCGTGACAAAGCAATAGCAGAAGGTGCAAACATGATCGTGCTGGATGCCGATGGCACGAATATGGCCAGGACGGGTTCGGTGGTTTTCGGCGCGGCGAGTCACACGACGATCGCGCTTGATACGGAGAAGGCCGCTGCCACGGCAGTGGACGAACAGGATAACCTGCCTTCCACGGTGACCGTGATGGGACGCACTATCACCCTGCTCAGTGGCAGTGAAATCGTCGTGCCGTCCGGCGAGGTCAATCTGACAGCGCTCGCCAATCCAAAATCATCGAATTCCACCGCCCAGCTCGTGCAGGAAGACGGCGTTGACATTCGAATCGAGGCAGGCAGTCGCATCGATGTATCTGGCGTCACCACACAGCTGGCCATGGAACGCAACGTCATTGAGGTCGAGCTGCGTGGCAACGAGCTGGCGGATTCACCCCTGCAACGCGACGGCATCCTCGCCGGTCAGAAGGTCAACATCGATATCCGTACCGTAGATGATAACGATCGCATCCCCATCGCCAATCTCACCAATGCCATGGCCGGCATTCAACGCACCGTTGCCGAGCGCAGCACGGCGGGCGGCACGGTCACTATCGCCTCTACGGGCAAGGCGGATTTTCAGAGCGGCGCGGAAATCGATGTCTCCGGCGGCGCCGTGCACTATCGGGATGGTTACATCGCCACCAGCAAGCTACTGGCCGATGGCCAGACCTATGACATCGCCGATGCCGATCCCAACCGGCAGTATGACGGTATTCTCTACCGGCAAATCAGCAAGTCCGACAAATGGGGAACGGAGCAGACCTGGCACATCTTCGGCGGTAACGATGCCCGTGGCCGCTTTGAAGAAGGATATATCGATGGCAAGGACGCCGGGACGGTCAGCTTCACCGCCTACGATCCCAGCTTGCAAGGCAATCTGCTTGGCGGGCGCAGCATCGGGCGCAATCAGCGTGAATCGGGGCAACTCCCCCTGGGTGGTGAACTGATCATTGGTGATCCCGGTGTGTTGGGTATCGCGGGTATCAAGGGGGAGAATTACATGACCCCTGACGTGATGATCGCCCAGCAAGGTTTTATCAATAGTCTGCGCGAGCAGGCCCTGTTGCCGGATAACACGCTGACCCTCAGCACCGATTTTATCCAGCAGGGCGGTTTCACGCGTAGCCGCATTAATAGCAACGGCACCGTTTCGCTGGTCAAGGATACGCCGCTGTCGATGGCGCCCGGCGGGGAGCTGCGAATCAACGCCGCACAGGTGGACATCAAGAGCGATATCGACGCCCCCTCGGGTGTCATCAGTCTCAACGCCGTGGCCATCGATTCCGATGCGCAAAATGCAACAAGCGAACAGGCGTTGATCAATATCGCCGATGACGTCACGCTCTCGACCCGCGGCACCTGGAGCAACGATGCCAGCGCCGCGATCGTGCATGGCGGCAGTGCCGCTGACCTGAGCACTCCCGCATTGCCTGATGGTGGCCGCATTGAGATCGCGCTCAACAACAACGGCGAACTGCACATCGGCGACAGAGTGAACCTGGATGTCTCCGGCGGTGCCTGGTTACAGGCCGACGGTAAGCTCAAGGCCGGCAAGGGTGGCGAGCTGGAGGTTGGCACGACGCCCGGCAGTAATCGCGACTATGTCATTCGCGTAGGCGAGGACCTGGACCTGCGCGGCGACGCCCTGCAACAGGGCGGTAGCCTGACGCTACGCCTGCCGTCGCTGGTCATCGAAGGCGAGGCAGTACAAGGTCAGGCGGGATTCGCCGCGCAACGCAATGACCTCGGTGGCTTGTCCAGTGTGCAAAGAGCGGCACTGGCACAGCAGGTACTTGATCAGTGGGTGGCGGAACAAGCCGGTACCGGCGTAGCCAGCACGGATCCGCAACTGTTGGCCGTTTTGCAACAGGTGGCACCGATGCTGGTCGATGATGGTAGCCAGACCCCGGAGCAACAACAGACCCTGGTACAGACCGCCATCGACCAGGCCCGGTTGGCGCTCAGCGTTTCTCCACAGCTATTCCGACAGGGTGGCTTCAGCCAGGTTAACCTCGAGGCGACCCTTGGTGATCTGGTAATAAAAGAAGGGACTGTGATCCAGCCGAAGGCGCAGAACCGCGTCCTCAACACCGGCTTCCGCAGCCAACCCAGCGGCGCTGACATAGCGAAATTTAGTCATCTTGAGCTATTGCCCGATGCAGTGCGTCAGCCGACGAATCTGACACTGTCCGTCAGTAGCGAGCCGACGGCAACAGGCCCGCTTCCCACCTTTAGCATGGAGACCGGGGCCGTCATTGAAACCGATGCCCAGGCGCAGATTGCGCTCAGTTCCAGCGGTCTGCTCGATGTGAATGGCCGTATCAGTGCGCCGGCGGGCAGCATCGACCTTAGTGTGGATAGCGACGGCAATGACTATCATGCGGATCGCATCATTCATCTCGGCGAGCAGGCCGAATTGTCCGTTGCCGGCACCACGCTTCTGCAACCCAATGAAGCAGGGCTGCGTCAGGGCGAGGTGTTGGCAGGGGGCCAGGTCACGCTAACGGCACTGGGTGGCGGTATCGACATGGATGTGGGTGCATCCATTGATGTCTCTGGTAGTGCGGCCACCCTGGATCTGCCTGCAAATGACCAGCCGATTCGTGCGCAACGCATCGCCAGTGCAGCGGGCGCGATTACAGCGTTGGCGACGGAAGGCATGCGTCTGGATGGTGCCCTGCTGGGGCATGCTGATCGGGATGCCGGTGCTGCCGGCGGGGCACTATCGGTAACGCTAAATCCAAAAAAAGTATCGGGAGCCACCAGTAATCGAGGCGCTCGCGGGTTTCCCGAACCGATCGATCCGCAAACCGGCAAGGTCCGCAGCTGGGCCATTCGTCTGTCCCAGGCGGCCGATGCCGCTGCATCGGGCGACCTCAGCACCGGTGAGGCGACGCTGAACGTCGATGGTCTCACCGACGGCGGCTTCGATGCCCTGACTCTTAATGCACCAATGATTCAGTTCGACGGTGATGTCGATCTGCATCTCGATCGCAGTATTGTGCTGGATGCGCCGCAATTCGTGGTGCAGCCAGTCACTGGTGAAGTGTCAGCGGCACAGGTGATATTGGATGCCCCTTATGTCGCTCTGGGCGCAAGCTATGCCACCATCACTAACGATAAATTGCTTGCAAAAGGCCTGCAGGCAACTGCCGGCAGCGGGCAATTTGTGGTGGGCGATGGCAACACCCATTTGATCGACCTTATCGGCAAGACCGCGTTGCAGGGGGTTTCCACAACTGCCTTGAACAGCCTGGGGGATATTCGCCTGCGCAGTGCGCTGGATGAATACAATAGTGTTGCGAAAGATTATCTTCCCAGCGGATTCAATACCGCCGGCACCCTCACACTGACGGCATCACAAGTCTATCCGACGACCTTGTCACGCTTCACGCTGGCGAGCGCCGATGTGAGCGACGACGCGGCCGTCGTTCCGGGGCGCATCGTCATCGAGCCGGGCGTGGCGGAACCCTCCCCGGTACTGTCTGTTGCCGGCAAGATAACGCTGGATGCCTCGATCATCGAAAACAAGGGCGTGCTCAAGGCGCCGCTCGGCGAAATCCAGTTAGGCGCCGATGATGCCGGCAAGACTCAAAGCGTCGTCCTCGCGCCGGGCAGCGTCACCAGCACCGCCGCCAACGTGGAGCAGGTGCCCTTCGGCACCATCCAGGCGGGCAGCATTTGGAAATATGATGGTCAATCCACTATCACTGTTTACAACGAGGGCATCAGACAGTACCCGAATAAACCTACCGCAACGACGCAAACATTCGATGCCGTCCCCGAACAACGCATCACCCTGCGCGCGCAGAACGTGGACATTCAAGACGGCGCCACGGTGGACGCGCACGGCGGCGGCGACGCGGTGGCCTACGAATTCCTGCCCGGCCCCGACGGATCGCGCGACGTTCTTGTCACCGCCAATGCCATTGCCGATGGCCGCTACGTCATCCTGCCCTGGCTGAAAGACGGCTATGCGCCCTATGACGCGCAGGCGTTCAAAGCGTGGGAATTGGACGCCGGCGCCAGCGTGGAAATCCTGAAAGACAGCAACGGACTTGAAGCAGGCGTCTATCCGCTGTTGCCCGCGAGTTATGCTCTGCTGCCCGGCGCCTATCTGGTGACGATGGAAAACGGCTACCGCGATCTCAACACGTCGCACTCGACGCGCTTGCTCGACGGCACGGCGGCGGTGCCGGCGCGCATGACCGTTGCCAATACAGCATTGCACGATTCTCGCACTCTGGGACTGACCGTGCGCAAGGGTGACTATGCCAATACGCTGGCCAAATACGACAAAACCACCCTGAGCCAATTTCTCCCCGAGCACGGCGCCCTGGACGAAGTCGCCATCCCGCGCCTGCCGCAGGATGCCGGCACCCTGGTCATCGACGCGACCAGCAGTATCGCCTTGAACGGCAATATGATTTCCGACGCTGCAGCGGGCGGGCGCGGCGCGCAGGTGGACATCGTCGCCGACCAACTGGAAATCGTGACCCAACTCGATGCCGCCGCCACCGCGGTACAGCTCGACGCTGCCGATCTGAGCGCCTTCGGCGCGCAAAGCATTTTGATCGGCGGTACGCGCAGCAGCGAGGCCGACGGCGTGCGCATCAACGTGGGCGCGGAACGGGTCACCGTCAAGTCCGGTGTCGAGCTGGAAGTGCCGGAATTGATTCTCGCCGCCGGTGTGGAAGACGCCAATGCCCCCGAGGCTTCGACAGCCGGGGTGCATGTGGAAACCGATGTGATACTGAAAGGCGCGGGCGACTATTCCGGCCAGGCATCCAATCTGTACATCGGAAAAGAAGACGTCCTGGATAAAGACGACAACGTCACCGCTCCCGGTGCCAGCGGCGGCGGCGCTCTGCTGCGCGTCTCGTCCGCCAATCAGGTCAGCGTGCGCCGCGCCAACAGCGGGAACGGTACGGGCGCGTTGACCATCGCCGAAGGCGCAACCATCGGCGCCGACGAATCCATGGTGCTGGACGCCACCGGCGCCTCGCAAATCGACGGTACGCTCGACATCAGCGGCGGATCGCTGAACCTCGGCGCGGAGAAGGTGAGCCTCGGTGACGTGCCTGCCAATACTCAAGGCCTGACGATTTCCAATACGGATTTGAGCAAGTGGGCCCTGCGCGAACTGGTACTCACCAGTCGCGGTAATGTGGATTTCTACGGCGACGTGAACTTCGGTACCGATGTCGGCGGCAACACCTTGTTGCAAAGCCTCGCCTTCGAAACGCCGGGCCTGGTGAATCACGGCGGCGACACCACGCTCACGGCGGGCAGCATTCGGCTGACAGCGCCGGAGACTAATGGTGATCAAGTTGCTATAACTGCGGCCGGTGTCACTAATGGAAGCAACACCGCTAATACGAATCCAACTGGAGCAAGTGGTTCACTGACGATTAGCACCAATGTGACGCTGACAATAGGTGAGCCACCAGTTCCAGCTGTTGCGCCACCTCAAATTGTTGCTATCGCTGAAGGTGGGCGGACACCTCTTGTTTCAACACCAATAGAACTTCTGGTCGTTGAGGGCAGTTCGCTGAGCCTGAATGCCCTCGTCATGACCGAGGGTGGCTCGGAGCAACTGAGTGAAATCGACGGCACGGGCGAACTGCTATTCGGCGCGGGTGATTTCGCCATTGGCGGATATACGCAGGCGAAATTCAACGCGGAGCGGCGCATCAGTAGCGAGGGCGAAGGCCTGGTCAACGTCGCCGCGGATGTGACCCTCGATGCACCGCTGCTCACCACCGGTGACGGCGCGCGCACCACCCTCGATGCCGGCGACCACGCCGTGACCATCGCCAGGTCTGCGGGCAGTACGGAGGCCGGCAACCTGGGCGGCACGTTGGTCATCAAGGGCGGAGTGATCGAACACAACGGCAACATCCGCGTCCGCTCCGGCCAGGTGGCATTGCAGGCGCAAGCGGCGGGCGGAGACGTGACATTGAAAGCCGACTCGGTCATCGACGTGAGCGGCATTTCAAAACAGTTCGATGAAGTGACGGTGGACACCTGGGGCGGCAAGGTGACGCTTGATGCGGATGACGGTAACGTCATTGCACAAAACGGTTCGGTGATTAATGTTACGGGTGCCGATGCCGGCAACGGTGCTGATGCCGGTTCAATCTCGGTTAAGGCATTGGGTGAAGGCAATCACGGTACGGTGACCCTGGACGGAACGCTGCAAGGCAGCGCGCAAGCCGGCTTCAATCAGGGTTCGTTTGATGTGGATGCGCGTGAACTGACCAGCAGCGTCAGTGGCACTAGCGGCTTTACCGAATTGAACCAGGTGCTCAACGCGGGCGGTTTCACCGAACGTCGTGCCGTGCGTCTGCGCAGCGGCGATATGGTGGTCGAGGCAGGCGAGGAAAATGGCGTGTCCGCACGTAATGTGGTGCTCACCGCCGATGATAGTGCCAACGGTAACATCACGGTTAACGGCAACGTCGGTCTGGCCGCCGATAAGAGTGGCAGTATCAACCTCAATGCGCAGGGTAATGTGGTGCTGGCGGATGGTGCCGTGCTTACGGCGACTGCGCTGGGCGATGGCGAACGCGGCGGGTCTGTGTTGCTTGCCAGCGAGCAGGGTAGCGTCACCGTCAATAGCGGTTCACAGATAGATGTCAGCGCTGGCGCGGAAGGCAGGCAGGGTAGCGTGCGACTGCGTGCGGCACGTCGGGACAGTAACAGCGATGGACTGGATGACAGCGTGGCTATCGCGCCCATCGCGGGGACGATCACGGGTGCAGGCCAGGTCGTGGCCGAGGCGGTCAAGGTAAACGCATTTACCACCGACCTGATCATCGATGCTGTACAACAGGCGGCCTGGAAAACCGCAACACAGGATTTCATGGATCTGCACGGGGCGGATATCGCCGCGGCTCTGGATCCGGGCGGCATCTTGGGTTTGACCGTGTCACCGGGACTGGAGATACGCAGCACCGGTTCCATTACCCTGGCCGATGAATGGGATCTTGCCTCCTGGCGCTATGGTACGACTCCCGGTGTGCTGACGCTGCGGGCGCAAGATGATGTGCAGTTGGACAAGAATCTCACTGACGGCTTCCGTGCCAATGCCCTGCAAGGTGATGATTCCTGGTCCTACCGTATCGTCGGTGGTGCAAATAACCAGAGTGCGGATGTGCTGGCCACGGTGCCCGTGGAACAACTCACTGGTAATAGCGGCAATGTGATCCTGGCCGCGAACACCAAACTTCGTACAGGTAACGGCGCCATTGATGTCATGGCCGGAAAAAATGTCGAACTGCAAGATACCTCCGCAGTGATCTACACCGCCGGTGTGCCCGCACTGAAAGATGGCGTCGCGGTGCCTTCTGGAACGGTGACGAAAAAAACGGGAAAGATCATCAATTGGGCTGAAGATGGGGGAGATGTCACCATCACGGCCGGTGCCGATCTCATTGGTCAGATCAGCTATCAATCACCCAATTCATGGCTCTGGCGTCAGGGAGGTGAATATGGATTCGGCTTTCGTAAGGGTTATGTCGATACCCGCTGGGCTGTTGATTACACCGGCTTTCAACAGGGCGTAGCGGCGTTTGGTGGCGGTGACATTCGACTTTCTGCGGGTGGCAATCTGGAAAGTTTTTCTGCCGCCATTCCAACTACAGGTAGACAGTCTTCACCGGGTGCCGATCGCTCAATGATCGATATCTGGGGCGGCGGCAACCTGAGCGTGAAGGCTGGCGGTGATATTAAAGGCGGTGTTTACCTGGTTGGACGGGGCGAAGGTCTGATCCAGGCCGGCGGCGCACTGACCACTGCGGGTAACACATCGAAGATAAATGGCAAGAAACTGATATATCCCTTGCTGGCCGTGGGCGAGGGTGGCTTCCATTTGCAGACGGGTGGTGACTTGTTACTGGAGACGGTGATACAACCAACCATGATTCCGCGGCCCAATGACGGCTCAGCCCTACACAACAACAATTCGGAATTTCTCATCTATGACCCATCGGCGTTTGTCGAGATGATCTCTCTCGGTGGCGATGTCGCAATGCAAAGTAATAATGGACAGATTTTTGATGACACAAAATCTCCCAGCGTTGCCATTCATAATAATTCATTCCTTATCCTGCCCCCGAGCCTGAAAACGGTGGCATTGAATGGATCAGTGGATGTTTCGAATGGTGCGATATTGCTGCCATCTTCCCAGAGTAGTCTCTGGTTGCTGGCAGAGAACAATGTTGATACAGGCACCACGGGTGTTTTGATGTCGGACTACGATCCGGCATTGTTGCCGTCCCCGAGCACGCCGATATCCAATCTTACCGATTTCTTTGCAGCTATAAATACTCATGCGGCAGAACCCTTACATCAGAACGATAATGAACCCGTCTACGTAGTCGCCAACAGTGGGGATATCAAGGGGCGGTTCACTTTGCCCAAACAGGCACATTTGGTGGCGGGCCGCGACATCAATCGCGTTGGTCTGACAGTGCAGAATGTGAACCCGGACGATGTGACGCTGGTGCAGGCCGGCCGCGATATTCGCTACACGCAATCTGTTGCCTTAAGTGCTGAGCATATACAGGTGGATGGCCCGGGACGTCTTGATGTGATTGCCGGCCGCAACCTCAACCTCGGCGCCTCCGACGGCATTACCACGCGAGGAAACCAGTCCAACAGCGCCTTGCCGGACGGCGGCGCGGACGTCAACGTGTTGGTGGGTGTCGCCAACGGTTTGGACTATGACGCCTTCATCCAGAAATATCTGGTGGACTCGGACACGTATCGCAATGACCTGACGGCCTACATGCGCACGCGATTGGATCAGCCAGATCTCAGCGATGCCGACGCGATGATGGCTTTCTTGAACGCTTCACGGCTTGAGCAGCGCCCGCTGATCATGCAGACCTTGTATGCGGAATTGAACGCCGCTGGTATCGCGGCCAGCGACGGCACCGGCAGTTACGAAAGCGGATACACGGCCATCGAAACCCTGTTCGATTCCGACCGTGGCTACGACGGTGATCTTTCCATGTATCTGAGCCGCATTTATACCCAGGACGGCGGCGATATCAATCTCGCCGTTCCCGGTGGTTTGGTGAATGCCGGTTTGGCCATTTCTACATCCGAATTGGGTATTAACAAGGGCCCCGACCAACTCGGTATCGTCGCCCAGCGCCAGGGTTCTGTGTCCGCCATGGTGGACGAGGACTTTATCGTCAACCAATCGCGCGTGTTTACCTTGGGCGGTGGTGATCTGATGCTCTGGTCTTCTCATGGCAACATCGATGCCGGTCGCGGAGCCAAGAGCGCCATCTCCGCGCCGGAGCCGATTTACACCTTCGATAGCAACGGTAACCTGGTGGCGGATTTTGGCGGCGCCATTGCCGGCAGTGGTATTCGCGTCGTCTCCACCATCCCCGGTGTAGAGGCCGGAACGACCTACCTGTGGGCTCCTGAGGGCAAGATTGACGCAGGCGATGCGGGCATCGAAGCGGGCAGTAACTTGTTCCTGGGCGCGCAGCAGGTCGTCGGCGCCGACAACATCAAGGTCAGCGGCTCGTCATTCGGTACACCAATCGCAAGCAGTAACCTAGACGCCGGTCTGAGTGGAGATAGCAGCCTTGCCAGCAATGCGGGCAAGTCGGCGGAGGAAAACCTGGCCAGTGCCACCGAAAAGGACGCGGGCGATTCGCCGCTGGCGGATGCGGCACTGAGCTTTCTGGAAGTCGAAGTGCTTGGTTTTGGTAACGGCATACTACCGACCACTGAGACACAAGATACAAGCGGTGAGCCATCGGAAAAAGATGATAAAGAAGATGACAAATCTGAATGAGTGGGACTGCAAAACACGAGATGTCACAGAAGTGACATCTCGATCGCTCATACTCTGATGTCTTTGGGCGGGTCGGATTGGCGTGGCACGAATAAAAAAATAATGGGGTGAGGAAAAATGTTTAAACACGGATTCGCAGCATTAATATTGATGTCTCTTCCGACCATGGCATCGGCATGGTGGAATGACGACTGGACGTTTCGTAAACAGTTGACCCTGGATGCCAGCGTCAGTGGCGCGAATCTGCAGGAAGACGTTGCCGATGCCCCGGTATTGGTGCGGCTGCACACGGGAAACTTCAATTATTTCCTCGACACCCTCAAGGATGGTGGCGATATCCGTTTCATCGCGGACGATGACAAGACGCCGCTGAAATATCATATTGAAAAATTTGATCCCATTAACGAAATGGCCTTCATCTGGGTGAAGATTCCAAGGCTGACCGCCGGTACCAATACCGACAAGATATGGATGTACTACGGTAATAGCGCCGCGAAGGGTGGCCAGGATGCGGCGGGTACCTATGATGCCAATCAGGTGCTGGTGTATCACTTTGATGAATTGAGCGCCGGGCCTGGTGATAGCACGGCCTATGGCAATAAACCTTCCAGCTCCAACGCCCTATCCAACCCGGCATCGCTGATCAGCGCGGGCGTGAAATTTGATGATGCCGGTAAACGCATCAGTATTCCGGCGACGCCGTCCCTTCGTCTGGTGACAGCCCAGGGCTGGACGTTCTCGGCCTGGGTCAAACCGACCGATGCCCAGGGCAACATGGTGGTCATGGAGAGCCGGGACGGTGACCGGGTGTTGAGCTTGAACATCGACGGTGGCGCGGTCTATGGCCGGTATGTCGGTAATGGAAAATCCTCTGAAACACCGCGCACTGCAGTAGTGAACCCCAATCTCTGGTCTCACCTGGCCCTGGAAGTGAAGGGTGATGCGCTCAATGTGTACGTGAACGGCGATCCGGTCGCGACGGTGAATGCCACGGTATTCGACATGGCCGGTGTTATCACCCTGGGCGGAAGTGCGGACGATAACAGTTTTTTCGGCGAGATGGACGAGGCACAGATTTCCAATGTGGCCCGCAGCGCTGCCTGGTTCAAGGCGGCAGTGCGTAGTCAGGGGAGTGAGTCGGCTTTGCTGGTGTATGGCGGTGATGAACAAAAACAGAATGCCGGTGGAGAGTCGTACTTCGGCGTCATTTTGCAAAACGTCACGGTGGATGGCTGGGTGGTGATTATCATTCTCGGCATCATGGCGGCGATAAGCTGGGTGGTGATGCTGGCAAAAGGTTTGTTGATCCAGCGTACCCGAAAAGATGACGGCGAGTTCTTGCGTCAGTTCCGTGCACTGGGCGTGGCGGATCCTGCGAAACTGGATCAGAGCCTCAGTGATGAAGATCGTGAACTGCAGGGTTCACCGATATCCCAGGCCTTGTTCGGCAAGCATGACCATTTCAAGAGTTCGACGCTTTATCACATCTATCACACCGGAATCCAGGAAGTGAATTCGCGTCTCGCGAAGTCTGCGGGAGCCCAGGCATCGGGTCTATCCACTCAGGCCATCGGTACGATTCGCGCGTCGCTGGATGCCACCCTGGTGCGGGAAACGCAAAAGCTCACCAATCAGATGGTGATGCTAACCATCGCCATTAGTGGTGGACCGTTTCTGGGTCTGTTGGGAACGGTAGTGGGTGTCATGATTACCTTTGCGGCGATCGCGGCCAGCGGCGATGTGAATATCAACGCCATTGCGCCGGGTATTGCTGCTGCGCTTGTCGCAACGGTGGCCGGTCTGGCCGTGGCGATTCCCGCGCTGTTTGGATACAACTACCTCAATACGCTCATCAAGGATGCCGTGGCGGATATGCATGTGTTCGTCGACGAATATATCGCCAAGATCGCAGAGCATTACGGTCAGTAAAGAGTGGTCAGTAAAGAGTGGTCAATAAAAAGTGGTCAATAAAGAGTGATCGATAACCAACGGCCAATAAAACACGGCAGACAAGAATGGGGATGCGAAGATGAGCGCGAATACAGATGTAGATGTTTATGATGAAATCAACATCACGCCGATGCTGGATCTGGCTTATGTATTGCTAGTGATTTTCATCATCATGACCACGGCAACGGTTCAGGGTGTGAAGGTAAACCTGCCCAAGGCGAGCCAGTCGGTGAGCCTGGCAAAGCCACAAACCAAATCCATCACCATCACGCAGGACGGTACTATTTATCTGGATACCTACCCTGTGACGATTCAGGACCTCGAGGCACGATTGCAGGGATTCAAGGCAGTGAATCCCGATTTGCCGGTAGTGGTTAAAGCTGATGGCATGATCGCCTATCAGCGTGTAGTCGAAGTGCTTGATTTGCTCGGTCGACTGGAAATTTCCCAACTTGGGCTGGTGACTCAGCGTCTTGTCAAGTAGCACATTGTCGAGAGATATGGCGACATGAGCGAAAAGAAAAGCTGGAAACGCTATGCGCCAGGCATCATAGGTGGATTGCTGGTTACGCTTGTCGCCGTCAGTCTGGTTATGTTTGTTAAGAATATGCTGGACAAGCCGGTTTCCACCAAAAAAATGGTGCAGCAAATCACCCTGATTCAACCGCCGCCACCACCGCCAAAACTCGAAAATCCGCCAGAGCCGGAAATCAAGGAAGAAGTGGAAGTACCAGAGCCGGAAATCACGCCGGAGGATATGCCGGACCCCATGGCGGATGACGCACCCATGGGCGAGGATCTGGCGCTGGATGCAGAGGGTGTTGCTGGAGGAGATTCTTTTGGCTTGCTCGGAAGAAAGGGTGGCAGGGATTTGATTGGGTCTGGCGGTCACGATCCTTTCGCCTGGTATGCCACATCCATACAAGGTGACATTCTGGATTTTCTATCGGAAGACGCCGATATCCGCAAATTGCAATACTCAATCAAGGTCAGTTTGTGGCTTGATACGAGCGGAAAGATCAAGCGCACAAAGCTTTTGGATTCGACTGGCGACCGCAAGATGGATGAACGCCTGAAGATGGCCTTGGGAAGGCTTGAACAGCTTCGCGAAAAGCCACCGGTCGGGCTTCCACAGCCGGTGAATCTCCTGATTACTTCAAAAATATAGATATGTATAACTGCGTCATCCAACACTGTATACATTGGTGTAAGGCGCTATAAAACGGAAATAGATAACCATGCGATTTTCTCACCATTCACTAAGCTTATGCGTGCTTGTTACGTTTCAGGTCTGGTCTCAACAAGCCAATAGCGATGACGTTGTAACAATGACGACAGGCAGCGAACAAAATGCCATCACCAGTACCATGTCGACGGTGAACGACGCAGGAGGCTCACCCATGGTCGCTGTGGATGATGATAAAAAGGAGTACGAAACGGTTGCCGAAGCGGTTATCGAAACGGTAAGCGAGACGGCTACGAACAGCGGGCAACAAACAGAAGCAACAAATGCGAGCGACATGCCAGATGAATCTGCTCAGGCCACTCCCCGGGATGCCTCATTAGTGGCGCCAGAGGTCGCCGAGGTAGATCCGATGCAACAACCTATCCCGGCAATAAACACGGAGGAACAACAGGCAGCAGATAGCCTGGTACAACAGGTTCTGGAGCGCGCAAAGCAGGCGCAGCTCGATGAGGAGAAATCAAGGCCGACAGTCCCCGAAGGCTCGGTCAGGATCAACTATATTCCGGAGTTCATCAGGGAAGAGATCCGCGAACAGGTACGTGCCGACCTGCGTGCGGATGTGGTAGGTGATGTGCTGACACAGGCAAAGAACGAACGCTGGGGAATCCCGGATGCACTGCCAGCCTGGGTTAACAAGGTCTCGTTCAAGGGCGATATCCGCCTAAGGGCACAGGGCGATATGTTTGCAGACGGAAACGTGGCGAATACCTACGTCAATCTTTCTGAAATCAACGCAAGTGGCGGATTTTATTATGCAGGGCCAGAGGCATATCTCAACACCACCGAAGACCGTTTACGTTTGCGTGCCAGGGCACGTGTTGGAATCGATGCAAAAATAACCCAAGGGGTTAAGGCGGGCTTTCGCCTGAGCACGGGAAATCAGAAAGATCCGGTATCGACGAATCAGACACTGGGTACCTATGGTAACCGCTATCAGGTGGTATGGGATCAGGCCTATCTCAAGCATGATAACTATGATCTGGACGCCTATCACTGGTTAACATTGATAGGCGGAAGGATGCCAAGTCCGTGGGTTTCTACCGATTTGGTGTGGGACAGCGATCTCGCCTTTGAAGGCATTGCCGCGACCTATCGTCGTAGCCTGCGCGATGTAGATAGCCTTTATGATAGTGATTTGAATGACCGCACACTGTTTATGACGATTGGTGCATTTCCTCTACAGGAAGTGGAGCTCACGAATAAAGACAAGTGGTTGTATGGTGCCCAAATGGGCGCGGAATTTATCGCTTTAAATCAATCAAGGTTCAAGATAGCACTGGCCTATTACTTTTTCGACAATATTACCGGCGTGCGTAATAAGGTAGTGGAGAGCAGTGACTATGATTACACAGCGCCGGCCTATATGCAGAAAGGTAATGTCCTGTTCAATATACGCAACTCCGCTGATCCGGATGCAGAACTCTGGGCATTGGCAGCACAGTATCATGAGCTTAATTTGACCCTCTTGTATGACCTGGCGAACTTTTCACCATTGCATGTCGTGCTGGCGGCTGATGTAGTCAAGAACATCGGTTATGATCGCACCGAGATTGAAAATACATCTCTTGGTGTGGTGGAAAGAAGTCAAGGCTGGATCGAATCTGTTGGTCGAACAAAAGAGCGCACGCTAGGTTATCAGCTGGGTGTCACGGTGGGATGGCCACGCGTGACCTTGCCAGGAAACTGGAATGTATCCCTGTTTTACAAATATCTGGAAAGAGATGCAGTGCTGGATGCGATGACAGATTCTGATTTCCATCTTGGAGGAACGGATGCAAAAGGCTGGATTCTTGGTGGAAATTATGCATTGGAAGACAATACATGGCTGTCAGCTCGCTGGATGACATCTGATTCTATAGATGGTTTTTCAATGGGTGTAGATACTGTGCAAGTGGATATCAATGCGAAGTTTTGAAAGTAAATTTCATAGGAATGATCATAAAGGGAATCATTATGCGTGAAATACATCTGAATAATGTTGGCATACCGGTGTTGTTACCGGTACTTATATGTTTGTTATTCTGGAGCAATGCCTCGGCCGAGGTGGCTGCGAGAGACAATGGTAATGATGCAGCCTTGTCCAGGGCGCAGTACCTGTTGCGAGAGATTTCCATGGAGAAAGAGGCGTTACAGGCCGAAAATGTGCGCCTCCAGGATGAAATGCTAAAACGCGACAAGAAGATAGAATCACTTAACAAAAAGATCGAGCTTACAAAGTCGTCACTGAGTAGCTCACGGGATACGCTAGGTAAATATCAGGAGGCAGTGACTGCTCAGCGTGCTCGAATGGGGGAGATGCAAAGCAAGTTCCAGAAACTGGTTGATAAATACAAGGAGCTGGTAGTCGCGCTTCGATTGGTGGAAAGCGAGCGCGCTGATGTTCTAAAAGTTAATCAGGCAGGACGCAGGGCGCTGGAGAATTGTGCAGACAACAATCAACAGCTCTATCAGGTGAACATGGAATTGTTGGATCAATATAAGCACAAAGGAGTTTGGGATGCGTTATTGCAAAAGGAGCCTGTGACACAGCTCAAACAAGTGGAGATAGAAAATCTGCTCGAAGAAATGCAATACCGAATCGAAAAGCTAAGAGTAGCTGA
Source organism: Gammaproteobacteria bacterium (assembly GCA_032250735.1). Taxonomy (NCBI): domain Bacteria; kingdom Pseudomonadati; phylum Pseudomonadota; class Gammaproteobacteria; species Gammaproteobacteria bacterium. The sequence goes on along the minus strand of JAVVEP010000003.1, from coordinate 34,709 downwards.
AAATATTTCTGCATCGATAGGTCAGTAAAGGGTTATTGAATTGGTTAACCACCTTAGATTATGAATAGGCAGAAAGAGTAACCGCATCAATCACAGCATCAATATCAAGGGAGCGCCGCAGAACAGTTTAATCCGTCGCATGAAGATTTAACGATAACTCCTATCCCCTGTCCCTCTTTCTTCCCTCCCTTTTACCCGTCCCAGTGACGGGTTTTTTTTGTCCGAAATAATCCAGGAGAGTGTCGGATTCAGGAAGAATTAGCCGCGGAAGTGGGATGGCGGCCCACTATCGAACTCTCTCGCTTCAATCAACCTAAAGCCGATAGCCTCCTGGTAGTTAGCCGGTAATGCTGGCTATAAAACCGGGAAGAGTGATTCCTTTCTGGCGTTGACTTTTTCGCAGGCTGTTCAATTTGCCGGATCAGGGATGAGATAGATGAATGCCCACAGATAGTTTTGTGATATCACCATAACGTGTGCATATTGTTGGGTAAAGGTAATGCACTGGGGTTACATTCCCTTGTTTAATTGCGTCTGGCGTACAAAAAATTGTGATGTGTAATATAACCTTAATCGTACTGTAAAACAGCGGGGTTATATTGTGCTTGCGATGTGAGAAACATTAATTAGTGATTGCCTGACAAGGGGACGACAATGGTAGATAACAAGAAACAGAATGTATCCGTAAGAATGAGCAGTGCTGATTTGAAGCGGATCAAGGATATTGCGAAGCGGATGAATGTGAGGGATTCGGACGTGTTCCGGTTTGCGGTACGCAGTACGCTGACAAAACTGACGCCGCTGGGTGATGATCATGTACATGGCAAGGATCTTCTGCCGGTATTCGTAGGCGGTGGATCTGAGCTGACAAGCTATTTCAATCTTGATTCATCTCGTCTGGAAAGAATCATCAATGAAGGCGTAGATGATCCGGAAAAGATGGTTGATCGCGAAGATGTCGAGATGATTGTTATGGCCAACATTCAGGAGAGCTATGTGTTAATGCGTTTGAAGCATCTGCAAAAGAAGCAGCCGGAGCAGCGGGATGTAGGGCTCGCTCTGAGGGAGTATCTGCTGGAAAAGTACATCGGCGGATTTGGGCCGGGAACATTGAAGGTGGTCGAAAAGCGCGCTTGATATGCAACTGGATGATGTAACGAAAGCCAAAGTATTGAACATAACCAATAAACGTAACCAATAATCAACAATGAAATGGAGTGATATCATGAAAACGGGAAAAATGATGAATGCAGTGTTGGGCGCGGTGCTACTGATGGGTGGTGTGGCATTATCGAATGTACAGGCCGCCACGGTAGCGTATGAAGACGTGGGGTTTATCCGTGGTGTTGGTTATGAGAGTGATGTGTTCACAGTGTCCAGCTCTGGTAACTACCGGGTGAAATTGACGGATTTTTCATTTCCTGACTATTTCGAGGAATTGGAACTGACCATTACAACCAATAATACGGTAATCAATTCCCTCAGCGGCAGTGGTTGGTTCGATTTTGAAGCTGATGTGGGTATTCAGTATTTTGCCAACGTCTATGGTGTTGCCGCAGGCTCGTTAAATCTGGGGTTATACGGAATCGGTGTAGAGGCATTGAACACTCCGGTTTCCAGTGTTCCTATTCCTGCTTCTTTATTGTTAATGTCTTCGGCGCTGGTGGTCCTGGGTGGGTTTGGTCGCGGAGGAAGAAAAGCAGATGAGCAGGAGACATTGTCCGACGAGGCGCTGCCCGCTTAAGGTAACGGGAGGTCCATTCAGTTACCAGTGGTGGCAGTGCTTGTCCAGACTACGTGATGGGTACCTGCCGGGATAGAGCTGTCATAAAAGGGTCATAAATAGTGCGTATTGTGCGCTCTTTTATACAGTTGAGGAGTGATTTCCTCAGCCAGGCCGGTAAGAGACTGCAGTCAATGGCACGTTACAGATTTATGACATTGTGGTTTTTGTTTGTGACGCTAGCAATCAGCCTACATTCTGTGTCAGCGAGGGCGGATGAGAACCTCGGGTTGGACTACCGGACCCAGGCCGGGGATGTCTTGCAAATAGGCGTATGGCAGGAGCCTGATTTGAACTTGGAGGTGATTGTCAGACCTGACGGTGGATTTTCGTTGCCGTTGATCGGGGAAGTTACGGCAAAGGGCAGAACGATCGCTGAGCTGCGTGAGGAGCTGATGGACCGCTTTGGAAAACTCATACCTGATACTGATGTCTTTGTGGCAGTGCGGCAACTCAGCGGTAACAAGATCTACCTGATCGGCAAAGTGGCCAGACCCGGTGAATTTGTCATTAATCGTCATGTCGATGTCATGCAGGCCTTGAGCATGGCCGGTGGTACGACGGTATTTGCGGATGTGAATGACATCAAGATCCTCCGCCGGGTCGGTGACAAACAACAGGTGCTGAACTTTCAATATGGTGAGGTTGAACGGGGGATGTCACTGGAACAGAACGTCTTGCTGAAAAGCGGCGATATCGTTGTGGTTCCATGATGTATTCCCTGAAATAGTGCCCTGATACAGATTCTGTGATTCCGATGTATTGCAAACGGCCAGGATACGGTGTTGCCATTACCATGTATTGACAAATACCGATGCGGCCTCATTGGTGTAGTGTGCGCAATGTCGATGTTATCGGCTGGCAACACAGGGGCGGCTACCTGGGATTTTGGCTACGATGTTGCCTTGACAGCGAATTTTAATGACAACCAGAGACTGACGCCAGAATCTCAGGAATCCATTTTTGGCCATTATCTTGATGTTGAAGCTCAAGTGGTAAGGGCTGCTCCAAAGAGTGACTTAACACTGCATCCCAGATACCGGCTATCGCGTTATAGCAAGGATACTGGGTTGGATAATGATGTGGTACAGATGGATGTCTCAACACGTCTGTTGGGGGAGAAATCGGTATCCAGTGTTACGCTTGACTGGCTCCGTGACACCACGTTGACGAGTGAGCTGGAAGATACCGGTTTAATAGAGGCCGAGAAATACAGAACTGTACGCGGAGTTCACCCTTCATACCAATATCAATATTCGGAAAGACTAAAGAGCGATTTTCTTTGGCACTACACGGATGTCGCATATCAGGATGCCTCGCTGACAGGACTCACCAACTATCGCTATCAGTCATATTCCGGTTCATTGGTGTACGCGATGAGCAGTCTGAACAGCATTCAGGCGGATCTATATGGATCACAGCTTGATGCGCCGGATATCGGCAATCAGGTTGTCGATACAGGTGTCCGTGTAAGCATCAGCCATGCTTTCCATAAGCAGGCAAATGCGACGTTTACGATAGGCGCACATCAACTGGAGACGACGACAGAACTGCCTGGGCCGGACTTTGCATCGACGCGACATGGATTTTTGGGAGATGTCGCGTATTCCCAGGAGCAGTTGAGAACATCCTGGAAACTAAAGGTCCAGCGAAGCATCGAGCCTAGTGGCTATGGACAGCTGGTACAAAGCGATAGAATTGATATCAATGCCAGCGAACGCCTGAGTCCTTACTGGACATTAAAGATCGCTGGTTTGTATTTGCAGAATTATGCCCTGGAGTCGACACAGTCATTTGATTCCCGGCAATACGCCAGACTGACAACTAGCGCTGCCTGGAGGCTGTCCAGAGAATGGCAGATTACCATGCGCTATGCCCGCCAGTGGCAGAAATATGAATCGGCAAGCCGTGATGCCGACTCGAATGAGATTGCTGTAGGCATCGCATATCGACTCGACAATCAGACCCTTCACCCGTGATAAATAATCAAGCCACACTAACTATGGCAGCTATAGTGATCAATGGAACAACAAAAAAATAATTTAGTCGACTATTTGATAACGGCCCGGCGCACCAAGGGAATGTGGGTCACGGCACTGGTCGTTATATTTGTAATAGGCGTCGGGGTGGCATTTGGTCTTCCGCCCGTATATCGGTCGTCTGCGACGATTCTTATTGAACAGCAGGAAATTCCTCAGGAATTGGTGCGCTCTACCGTGACCACCTATGCGGACCAACGCATCCAGGTTATTAGCCAGCGAGTAATGACGCGTGCCAACCTGGTAAAAATTATCAAGAAATATGATCTTTATATAGAGGAGCAGGAGAAGGATCCGCTGGAAGTTGTGCTCGAGGAGATGCGCAAGGATATCGAGATGAAGATGGTGAGTGCCGAGGTGGTGGATCCACGCAGTGGCCGACCGACAATGGCGACCATTGCCTTTACCCTGACCTATTTCAGTGAGTCGCCCACCCTGGCGCAAAAGGTCGCCAATGAACTGGCGTCATTGTACCTCAACGAAAACATCATGAGTCGCCGCGAGCAGGCCACTGAGGCTACGGGTTTTCTCACAGACGAAGCGGATAAACTGCGCGACAAGATCGCCGACCTTGAAAGACTTCTGGCAGTATTTAAGGAAAAGAACGTTAATCAATTGCCGGAACTGACCCAGCTGAATATGCAATTGCTGGATCGGTCAGATACACAGCTACTTGAGGTGGAAAGGCAGCTACGCTCGATAGATGAGCGTAAGATTTATCTTAACTCGCAACTGGCACAACTCAGTCCAAACAATACGCAGTACACCGAGACTGGGGAGAGGATCCTGAGCTCGATGGATCGTCTCAAGTCACTGCAAGCAAAGTACGTCAGCATATCGGCAATTTACAGCCAGGATCATCCGGATCTGATAAAACTCAATAAGCAGATTGCCGCCCTGGAACAGGAGGTGGGTGAGGCGGATGACAGTCGACAATTGCGGGTAAAAAAGACCCATCTTGAAACGGAATTGGCTCTGGCCGTGAAAACCTATGGGGAAGAACATCCCAATGTTAAAAAATTGAATAATTCTCTGGCGAAAATAAACGAGGTCCAGAAAAACGTTCCCGACACGATTGATGAGAGCGTCAGCAAACAGAGCAAACCTGATAACCCTGCCTATATTCGAATGCTCGGGGATCTTGAGGCAGCGGATGCAGAGTATCGCTCCTTGCTACAAAAGCAAGAAGAGCTTCTGGCCATGAAGCAGGACTATGAGGCCCGCCTCACTAATGCGCCGCAGGTTGAACGGGAATATCGGAGTCTCAGTCGTGACTATGAGAGTGCCGTGATGAAATATCGGGAGATAAATGCCAAGCAAATGCAGGCGCAACTGGCAGAGGTGTTGGAACTAGAACGTAAAGGTGAGCGATTCACATTGATTGAGCCGCCACAGTTGCCGGAAGAGCCGGTACGTCCCAATCGTTTGGCCGTAGTGTTCCTCGGTGGTGTATTTTCTCTCGTCGGAGGGGCTGGAAGTATTGTTGTCAGCCATTCCATGGACCAAACCATTCGCGGTGCGACGGGCATACAATCGTTGCTGGGCTCGGCACCGCTGTCGGTTATTCCAAACATGCGTAATGATGAAGAACGGGGACGTACACGGCGGCGACTGTGGTGGGTCTTGCTTAGCCTTTGCGTGCTGGTATGTGCCGCTATCGCGATATTCCATTGGTTGGTCATGCCTATAGATGTTCTCTGGTATGCCGGCCTCCGGCGTCTGGGTATCTAGTCCTGGTACCACACAAAAACTATCAATGGTGAGACTGATAAGGTAATGGAACGAATCAAGCAGGCTTTGGAACGCGCGCGAAAACAGCGTGATGTGGTTGAGAGTGCACCCATATCATCAGACCGCACAGTGACTGCCCCGCCGTCCGCGGTACAGTCTGTTGCCTACACAAACACTCGGGTAGTTCCATCTGCGCCGGGTCTATTACGCAAAAATAAAATCATTGCCAACTGCGTTGATGAAACTACGATCACGGCTTACAACATGCTGCGCACCCAGGTTCTTCAGCGACTGTCGGAACATGGCTGGAATTCGCTTGCCATCATTAGCGCTAACCATGGCGAAGGAAGAACCTTAACGGCCATCAATCTCGCCATCAGCATGGCGCGTGAGGTCGATAAAACGGTATTGCTGGTGGATCTGGATCTGCGCCGTCCAGGCATTGCCAACTACTTTGGCTTCACACCGGAATATGGGGTGGTGGATTATATGCTCAACGATATACCACTGAAGGAGATGCTATTTAATCCCGGCATCGAACGCCTGGTGGTGTTGCCGGGCAACTGCGCCGTGTCCAATTCTGCTGAATTGCTGTCCTCGAAAAAAATGCTGCAACTGGTAGAGGAATTAAAACAACGCTATCCCTCGCGTATCGTGATATTTGATTTACCACCTTTGTTGTCAGCGGCGGATGCGCTGGCATTCGCGCCTCACGTGGAGGCAGCGTTACTGGTGATCGCAGACGGACAAACGACCAAGAGCGACATAACGGATACGCTGGCAATGCTCGAGATTACCAATGTTGTCGGCACGGTGCTTAACCGGAAAATGGCTTGATCACAGCTAACTGGTCATCAACGGATACCTTGGATAATCACCATGTACACATCATTTTACGGTTTTAGAGAAAGACCTTTTTCACTGTTACCGGATCCGGATTTTCTGTTTCTCAGCAAGGAGCATAGCGTCGCCCTGGCAGTGCTGGAATACGCGCTCAGTGGTGGGATTGGTTGTGCCGTGATAACGGGAGAAATCGGCTGTGGCAAAACCACCCTGGTGCGACAGTTACTCAATGATTCCAGTGACGATCTGACCATCGGTCTGATTTCCAATACCCACCGCTCTTTCGGTGAATTGCTTGACTGGGTGTCAATGGCCTTTGATCTGGAGATTAGGGGAAAACGAAAGGCAGAACTGTATCACAACTTTGTAAATTTTCTGGTGCAGCAATACGCAGCCGGGAAACGGACCGTATTGATTGTAGATGAAGCGCAAAATATGGATGCACAGACTCTGGAAGAGTTGCGTCTGTTATCCAACGTCAATGCCGACAAGGATCAGGTGTTGCAACTGGTGCTAGTAGGCCAGCCAGAACTGCGCGACACACTCAGACGGCCAGACCTGGTGCAGATGGCGCAACGGGTCGGCGTCAACTATCACCTGGCCCCGCTATTGCCGGAAGAAGTGCCAACATACATCGCTCATCGGCTGAAAATGGCCGGTGGTGATGAAAACCTATTTGATGCGGATGCCTGCAGCTTAGTGGCGCAGCACAGCGGCGGCGTGCCTCGCATCATAAATACCCTCTGTGATACCTCACTGGTGTTTGGTTTTGCAACCGAACAGACTAGAGTAAATGCCAATCTGGTTGCCGAGGTCATTCGTGATACAGCACGTAATAGTCTGCTATCTGTTTTCAGCGGTGATCTGGATGTGCTTCCTACATCAAGAAAGTCTCATACCTGATAAGTGAGTCCCGAATGTCTGGTACTCATTTTTCATCGTCCTTTCTATTTGTACTGATGTTGGGTAGTTATTTGATGGCAGCAACATCACAGCCAGCGATGGCGGTGGAGAAAGAGGTAGAAAATGCAGTTGCAGAAAAAATAGTAAAAACAAAAGTAGTAACAGATAAAGCCGTAGCGAAAGGCTATACACTCATTCATGACAAATACAGTGACTATTGTATTCGTTACGAAGTTTTATCACCTGCCTCAGTGAGGAAGGCAGCCCAAGATCTACAATACTATTTGCGGCTAGCGACTGATGTGCAGCTAAAGATCGTATTCAAAGAAGACGAATCCTGTCGCGCTTATATTCATCTTGGCGCGAGTTATGTGGCGGCCAATGCTGGCATTACCGATAAAGCCTTGGCGGATGAATCATACCGGCTGGTTACACGAGAGGGCGATATATTCATTGTGGGAAAGGATACTTCGGATGATGCGCATACTTTACTTGGTGGTACCAGCAATGGCACGCGCAATGGCGTATCGACTTTTCTTGAGGACTATGTCGGCGTACGCTGGCTGATGCCAGGCGAAGTAGGGGAAGATGTATTGCCTCAATCAGAGATAATTATACCTGAGTTGAATCGTTATGAGGTGCCAGGATTTGAGAACCGTCGCATTGCCTATATTCAAAACGACAACCCTTTAGTGCAACAGTGGTTACAACGACAGAAGCAGGGTTATTCCCTACAGCTCAATCATTATCATAATTTCCTACAGATGATTCCTGCAAAGGAGTACGATAAACATCCCGACTGGTTTCCAGAAATGGAGGGCGAGCGGCCCAGGCCTGTTGGCCGTTACAAACTGGAAACAACAAATCAGGAACTGCTGCAAGCGGTGGCCAGTCGTGTGGATGAAGCGTTTAAAAAAGACAAGTCACTCTATTCATTTTCCATTTCCCCTTCGGACAGTGGCGGATGGAGCACCAGCCGTGAAAGTCTTGCCCTATACGATCGTGACCCTCACGGTAGGCAATCTATCACTCCCCTCGTGCTGGATTTCTATAGCAAAGTTGCAGACCTAGTGGGAAAAACGCATGACGAGAGGCTTGTTTGTGGTTACATCTACACAAACTACCTGTATCCACCTTCGAATGGTATTCCTCATCTTCCCAATAATTTGTGTCTGGTATTAGCGCCGGACATCAGCTATGGCTATGGCCTATATCGAGAAAAGACACGAAAAGATCTGGATTTATTGTTGCAGCAATGGAGCAAGGCTACACCGCAGGTCGCTTACTACGACTTGCCAGTGAACCTGCTGCAAACGGTGGGTGCGCCAAACCCGCCAGGGGTGGAAATCCTAACATACCTCTACCCAAAGATTGCTGGTGCCGGCATGCGCGGTGTTTACATGTATGGCGTTAGTGCCTGGGGGCATGGTGCCCTAACTAATTATCTTCTCGCTAAACTTAACTGGAATCCGCAAGCAAATATAAAGGAAATAACCCGGGACTACTTTCTGAGAGCGTATGGTGAAGAAGCCGGTTACCTCATGCATGAAATATATTCACTGCTAGATTCGGCCAATAAAGAGTTCCACCTTCAAAATGAAAGGGCTGGCTATCGATTGACGCCGTCACTGTTGAAAGCGGTTTATCTTCCGGTGTTAGGAGATATACAAGGCAAATTCACTAAAGCACAAGGGCTAGTGAAAACGCACAAACAACATTTACGGTTGTGGATGTTTCAAGGCAATATGAATCACTTTTACACCTATCTCCAAGACGCAGGGATGGTTGCTTTGGACAAAGATTCAGTATTTGGTGACAAAATGCTAAATACAAATCAACCCACTAATTCTTCACTCACTGGCCTTGAGTTATCTTTAGCTCCAGTATCGGATGAAGATGAATCACCTTATAAATTACGTCTACGCCTGATGGTCGATAAGGTAAAGAAATTGTTCGATGACTGGTCCAGTTCAAAGACACATGACGAACGATATAGTCCAGTAATTACAATCATTGAGACTGCAGCGATGCTGCGAGGTCATTCATTGCTGGCGTTATATCCTGCACAGGACGGTGAGGTTGATATCACTTTTAACAAGGTTGTCGATTTTGGCGAGTCGGTGAGATACCACTTGCTGGATAATAAAGGTCTCACATTGCAAAAAGGCGATGTTATAGAAGGACAGACGTTACGTAAATACATGAAAAATAAAAATGTCTACTACCTGGATATCGTTTCGAAGCAGGCCATTGTTCGTCCAGTAGTAACTGGTGCCGAAATGGCATTAGCCAGCCAGCAAAAAACAGATGGGTTACATCTATTTGGCGCAATAGGCACATTGGAATTTATGGTGCCAAAAAATGTCACTAATTTTTCTGTATCGCTTCATACAGAAAGCAAACATGAAAATGCCGCCGCAGATATCTATGCGCCAGAAGGCCAGTTAGTGGCCTCATTGGATACCAATGCACACATGTCAAGCAATATTGTAGTAAAAGTCACTGGCGAGTCGCTTGGTATTTGGAAACTGGTAGGGAAAGATTCCATTGCAGGTGTTGCCGATGATGTGTGGTTGCAGCTTGATAATCGTCTGACACCTTGGGTAATAGCCCGAAGTGATAACACAATCGATACCGTGATCGGAAAGTAGAAAGATCATGTTACTTCGACATAGTGCCATTTATTTCATCGCACGTGGCGTCCCAGGCCTCATCAATTTTCTGGCTTTAGCAGTCTATACACGCTTGATGGCTCCTGAACAGTATGGCTATTACGCGTTGGCCATTGCCATCGTGGGTCTTGTTAACGTCGTTGTATGGCAATGGCTGCGCCTGGGTTTATTACGTTTTATTTCCAGCCATGAGGAACAACATCAAGCTTTCCTGTCCACATTGGCAGCAGCATTTATTTTTCTGCTAATTGTAAGCGCATGCGTTTTGGGTCTTGTGTTATTAATATGGCCGGGTCATGTATTGATAGGATTCGCGGCACTGGCGATATTGTTGCTATGGGCACAGGCCTGGTTCGAATTCAATCTTGAACTGGCACGAAGCCAGTTATCCCCGCTATTGTATGGAGGACTTGCAAGCACCAAGGCTATCATCGCTATCACCCTGGGTGCTTGGCTTGCTTATCTCGGTTATGGCGCTATAGGCGTGCTCGCAGGATTGTTAGCTGGATTCGCATTACCAGCGTTGTGGATGACCTGGCGAGTATGGCGAGTCGTTAGAATTAGTATGGTCGACCGGCAAATGCTTGCTACATTAGCTCATTATGGATTACCACTCACTGCCACCTTTGCTTTGGGTTTTGTTGTTAGTAGCTCTGATCGTCTTATCATCGGTTGGCTATTGGACAGTAGTGCTGCAGGGCTGTATGCAGTGGGTTATGACCTGGCCTGGCAAACTCTGGGCATGCTTATGTCGATTATCAGTTTATCCGTTCTTCCCCTTGCTGTACGCAAGCTTGAAATGGAGGGTGAGGCAGCGGCAAGGCGGCAATTGCGTACAGGCAGCGCCTTGCTATTGATTGTTATTTTGCCGGCTACGTTGGCCTGGATGTTATTGGCGCCTAATATTGTATTGGTCGTGTTAGATGCAGCGTACGTCGAAGCTGCTGTCAGATTGGTACCAATTATTGCTGCGGCTACACTGGTTTCCGGATTACAACGTTTTCATTTCGACCTGGCCTTTCAAATGGGTAAGCGCACCGGTATGCAGGTTTGGGTGATGCTGATTGCAGCTCTTTTGAACGTCGTGCTTAATCTATTTTGGATACCTAAATATGGCCTTGAGGGAGCCGCTTACGCCACTTTAGCCGCATATACATCAGGCATGGTGATGAGCTGGTGGCTAGGGAGGCGGATATTTTTAATGCCAGTACCAGTACATTTAGTCCAAATATTATTGGCCACTTTTATAATGGTGCTGGCTATCTTGCCCCTTCTGGAATGGCGCGGGGTAATGGCATTGATCGTACAGATTACGGCTGGCGTGACAATATATGCCACTAGTTTACTGGTTCTGAATGTTGGCAATATACAAGGCAAGTTGGCTGTCCGATGGGCAGCATTTCGACAATGATCAATATAGCAATGAATAAAATGGAGGCGACAAAGAGAGATAGTTCACGTTACGCGTTTTTTTTGCCTTCGCTACATGGTGGTGGTGCAGAACGTGTAACAGTAAATTTGTTAAAAGGGCTGGATGCTTTAGGAGTGCCACTTGATCTAGTTTTAGTTAAGGCTGAAGGAACTTATCTTACTGATGTACCAAATAACGTTAGATTAATCGATCTAAAAAGTGCGCGAGTCATCGCGTGTGTGCCACGTTTGATACGGTATCTCAGGCGAGAACGTCCCGCAGTGCTGATATCCGCTATGGTGCAATCAAATATCGTCGCGCTGTTGGCGAGGCGTCTGGCCAGAGTGGATACCAAGCTGGCAGTGGTGGAACACAGTACATTATCTCGATTGTCTACCCAAAGCGCATCACGCAATGCATGGTTAATGCCATTCTTAGCCAGGTGTACCTATCCATGGGCAGATGGTGTTGTATCTGTGTCTAATGGTGTGGCAGATGATCTTTCGAGCGTTGTTAATATAGCCAGGGAGAAGATCAATGTGATTTATAATCCTGTTGTTCGGGAAGAAATATTCAAATTTGCGCAGAAGCCAATTGAAGACAAGTGGCTTCTTGATCAAAAAATCCCGGTCATCATGGCAGTGGGACGCCTTAGTCGCGCTAAAGATTACCCCACATTGATTAATGCTTTTTCAGAGTTGAAAAAGCGGCGTAATGCAAACCTTATTATCCTTGGTGAAGGAGAGGAACGGCAAGCACTGGAACTTTTGATAAAAGAGCTGGGTTTGGAAAGCTGTGTCTTGTTGCCTGGTTTTGTTTCAAATCCCTATGCATACTTGTCACGAGCGCGCTTGTTCGTGTTGTCTTCACGTTGGGAAGGGCTGCCTACAGTGTTGATTGAAGCTTTGGCATTGGGTGTACCAGTTGTAGCAACAGACTGTATGAGCGGGCCGCGTGAGATACTTGATAATGGTAGACATGGTCCACTGGTGCCTGTTGGGAATGTGCCAGCCTTGGCAAGTCAAATGGAAGCTCTGCTGGACGCAACACCTTATAAGATACCACGAGAAGCCTGGATGGATTTTTCAGAAGAAGTCGCAGTGGCAAACTATCTCAAATTTATGCGAACACTGTAATGCAGTTAATTGCTCGAATGGCAATTCTGGCTTTTGTGTTCACGATACCCTGGGAGAATATGATAGTTATTCCAGGGTTTGGTACCATATCCAAGCTAACAGGAATTGTTGCCTTTTCGCTTGGTTTTGTTGCCTTTCTGTTGCAACCGCAGCTTAGAAATTTTAAAGCTTTTCATGTGTTGTTCCTGAGCTTTGTTATGTACAGTGCCATCAGTTATGTCTGGACTGTCGATAATGAGTTAAGTCTCGATAGAATCAGGAGCAATTTTCAGTTGGTCTTGTTTGTATGGTTGATCTGGCAGTTTTTGGAAACTGAACGGCATGTATTGCAGGCCATTCAGTTTTATGTACTTGGTAGTGTAGTGGGCGCTGTTGCTACGCTAGTGGCTTATCTTGCTGGTGTACAATCTTCATATATGCGTTATTCGGCTGAGGGGTTCGATCCGAATGAATTATCTGTATTTCTGGCTATTGCCATTCCCATGGCCTGGTATTTATCCATGCGACATCAAACTGTTTGGCTGGTATGGCTGAACCGTTTGTTGATTGCTGCACTGCTCATCGCTATTTTGCTAACGGGATCGCGAACGGGTTTAGTGGTGGCATGTGTTGGCATTACATTTATATTAATAACTATGTCGCGAGGATCAACCGGAGCGAAAATATCTGTAGGCCTTTTATTAATAGTAGGGGCTATCGCATTGCCACAAGTTATTCCTGAAAGTACCTGGGCTCGATTGGCCACACTTGAGGAAGAGCTCGCCAGTGGTACCCTAAATAATCGTACTAATATCTGGTCTGCAGGTTTAAGTATTTGGCTAAATAATTTGGCCTTTGGTGTGGGTGCTGGCGCCTTTCGTACGGCGACCCACATCAATCATGGCTTTGTTGCTGCACCGCATAATACATTCTTGTCTATTTTAGTGGAGCTTGGTGCAGTAGGATTCATGTTATTCGGTGCCATTATGTATGTCGTCTGGAAGAAAATTAGCGAAATGCCCTATCTTGAACGCTGGTTGTATCTAAGTACGTGCATAATTTTAATGCTGGGCCTGTTTACCTTAACATGGGAAACCAAAAAGCCACTCTGGTTATTGGGGAGCTTAATACTGTGCCATGCTATGGCTCTTGTTGAGCCCTATACACAACTGCCGGACGAAAAGTCTGATATCTCAGTATCTGAGACACCGTCACGTTTACTACAACTTAAAAACAAACATAATCTACTGAGTAGTAAACCGCGGCAATTATATTTTGCAGACGCTAAGAAGTCGAAGCTGTGAACATTGGAACCAAAAAACGAATCCTGCATGTAATTCCTGCCCTGCCTACGGGTGGTGCAGAAACAATGCTCTTAAAGCTGATGGAAAATGTCGATCAATCAATTTGGGATGTTGCGGTTCTTTCATTGCGCGATAAGGGAACCATCGGGCCGCATATTGAAAAGCTGGGCATTCCTGTGCATACCTTAAATATGCGCCCTGGGATTCCGAGATTGTATGACCTTGTGAAGCTGGTAATTAGTGCTCGAAACCTCAAAACAGATATTTTGCAGGGCTGGATGTATCATGGAAACGTTGCTGCGACAATGCTTAGGCATCTTATGATGGGGAATGTGCCAGTAGTATGGAATGTGCGCCATTGCCTTTACGATCTTAGCCATGAAAAGAATAATACAGCCAGATTAATTAAGGCCACGGCTCGATTGCCTTTCCGGCCGCATTCCATTATCTATAATTCCAGGCTCAGTGCAATGCAGCATGAAGCTATTGGTTACAGTCCTACACTACGCTCGGTAATACCAAATGGTTTTGACTGTCAACGCTTCTCACCATCTTTGGAAGCACGAAATCGATATCGGCATGAGATGGGCTTGGATTCACAGTCACAAATTGTGGGCATGGTAGCTCGTTACCATCCCATCAAGGGACATGCTAATTTTCTCGAAGCTGCTGCTCGGGTTTCATCCGAAAACAATACAGCACATTTTGTGATGATTGGAAAAGGTGTCGACAGCGAAAATCAGCTATTGGCCAAAATGGTCTCCGACCTTGGCTTGTCTAAGCGTGTCCATATGCTTGGTGAGCGTAGCGATACTCCGGCGTTGACTTCGGCGTTTGATGTTGCTGTTAGCGCCTCAGAGAGCGAAGGATTCTCAAATACCATTGGTGAGGCCATGGCCTGCGGAGTACCCTGTGTAGTAACCAATGCCGGAGATTCTGCATGGTTGGTCGGAGATACCGGTAAGGTGGTCCCACGTAACGATCCCCATGTATTGGGCGAGGCTTTGAAAACAATGTTGGCCATGGGAGATAAACAACGGCAGGAACTGGGTAAGGCGGCCCGGCAGCGTATTTTGGATGAGTACACTATAGAAAAGATCAGCAGACAATACATGCATGTCTATCACAGTCTTTTTGATGGTAAAGAAACATTTTAACAAGAATGTAATATCTCTCGATTAGCATCTCTGCCATGCAAACCATGTTTTGATTATAAATAGCACAGATATGTGTCAGCGCTATATAAACAAGACAATCTACAATAACAATCATCCATTGTACGTTGTATTGTGGATATTCAGGGCATGCTAATGGAAAAACATTCAAATAGCACAAGTAGTACAGTGCGCACAGTGAAAGGGCAAAAAAAGAAGCCTGGCTATAATGAGCGACTTTTTTCTGGTGGATTTCGTAGCAAGCTACATCTGGCCCGCTTTCACTGGATTTCACGTGAAATAACAAAAAGACAGTGTCCTGCCAATTCCGTGCTTGAATTGGGATGTTTTGATGGCAAGCTTTTGGAGTTTTTACCGAAATCACCGATGAAATACCTGGGTTATGATGCAAACTGGGAAGGTGGGCTTGATATCGCCCGTGAAAAATGGCGTGACACATCAAAGTTCACCTTTTTACATGCATCAAAGCCAGAAGAAATGAGCATAAATGCCAATGAAACCTATGACATCGCCGTGGCCATGGAAACACTTGAACATGTTACTCCAGATATGGTCGACGGCTACCTTGAAAAGATTTCGAAACATTTGGATGGTTATTTTTTTGTTACCGTCCCCAATGAGAAGGGTCTTGTTTTTTTAGTGAAATGGCTTGCCAAAAAGCTCTGGATTGGACGGGCGGACAACTATACCTCCGGTGAGTTCGTCAACGCGCTTTTGGGAAGAATGCATTTGGTGAGTCGTCATGAACATAAGGGATTCGATTATCAGGAATTGCTTAAGGGCATTGAAAAGCATTTCGATGTGATAGATGTATCCAGCATTCCGTACGGATTTATGCCTAATTCTCTTAGCTTCGGGATTGGTGTCGTAGCCAAATCAAAGGCAACCACGTAATTCATTTATAAACAGGTTCTCAGTAAACCAACCCACCTGTGTTTCATGATTCTCACACGATCACAAGGATCTCTATAAGGAATACAGGGTCGTTGGGAGCAGGGCGTAATTTGATGTATAGAATATACCTTCTCGTTAGAAGGGCTCGTGAATACTGTTTCTGCCTGGAGCAGGGTAACATGAGATATATGCTAAAGAATAATTCAACAGGATTATGCAAAGATGACAAGGTTGCCAGCCTGTTACACAGAAAGGGTCGACTATTGCCTGATGATATACTAAAGGCAAGACCATGGGACTGAAACAGAGAATACGTTTGTACAGAGTAATCAGGCGTGGCCTGCGCCATGGCCTGGATTTTCGTTGCATGGCAGGTGTCAATTTTGGAACAGAACCATACCTGATCCGAATCGGCGATCATGTGACTGTTTCATTCGATGTTTGTTTCATCACTCATGACGGTGCCACCTGGGTCTTCCGTGATACGCATCCCAACTACCGTGACATCACTCGTTATGGACCGATACGTATATACGACAATGTTTTTATCGGTGCACGAGTAATCATTATGCCTAATGTATCCATCGGGCCAAACAGCATTGTAGCTGCCGGTGCAATAGTGACGAGCGATATTCCACCCAATATGGTGTACGGTGGGATACCGGCTAAACCGCTTATGTCGCTTGATGAGTATGTGAGTAAGTGTGTAAATGATGATCAGAAAATACCACCTTTTAATAAACAGGAAGTTCTTCGCGCTATTTTTTCCAAGACCCTGAATGAGTGAAAAAGAATTGGCCAGAATATAGAGTGCTGCACCAGTGGCTTGCTTATATAAAATGTAAAAGAAGAGGTCTCTCGGCGCGATATCATTACTTCATATTAGACTTTCGAGTCACATTCCGTTTACTGTGTTATTTCCCTTAGCATTATTGACACATTTAAAGATTTATTTATCAAAACTGCAATTCCACTCCAGATGTCGAATGGCTATGCATTCTGAATTTGTCAGGTTATAAACGGTACGAAAGACTTTATGTAAATTGATCGTTCTGAGGAGTAGTCATTAATGATATCTGTTTTCCTTCTTGCCATCTTTGATGGTGCGCCAGAAAAGCAATGGCCATTGCTATCAGGTGTCCGTGAGAATCGAGGGTGATAGTGGCAGGTTAGTCATTAAGCAAGAACGTCATTTGCTGTCATGTTTTTGTAATAATATGGCGTTAATTCCCTATTTTTCGCTTTCTGCCGAGCCCATCTCAAGGCGCATATTTAACAATACTGTCATACCTCCGCCGTATACTCATTGTCTTGCAAAAGGAATCCATTTAATTGGTGGTTAATTAGCCATATCGATTGGCTGATTTACTAACTTTTATGTCGATGATTTAGTGCATTGATGACCATAACAGAGTGTTAAATGACAATCGATAGAAACGATAAAGTCTTGTTATTAGCCAATACGGATTGGTATTTGTATAACTTTCGATTGCCATTAGCAAACGCTCTCCGTGAGCGGGGATATGAGGTGGTGCTGGTTTCACCGCCCGGTGAATATACATGCTTGCTACAACAAGCTGGATTTCGTTGGTTGCCACTGACCATGAATCGCGGCAGTGTTAATCCCATTTCTCAGGTTAAATCCATCGCGGCGCTAGTGAGACTATATCGCAGGGAAAAGCCTGATCTTGTGCATCATTTCACTATTAAGTGCGTGCTCTATGGATCTCTAGCCGCACGCCTTACGGGTAACCCTGCATGTATTAATGCTGTGGCTGGCTTAGGTTTCATTTTTTCGAGCAGTAGTTCGAAAGCACTACTATTACGCCCACTGATCAAAGTTTTGTTGCGTATCCTGTCGAGTGGCTCAAGCTCCCGTCTCATTGTGCAAAATAGTGAGGACCGCGATCGTTTCATTGCCAGTGGATTGGTGTCACAAAAATATATTCGTCTGATTCGTGGGTCAGGTGTGAATACGCAGCGTTTTCATCCATCAAATAGAAATGAAACTCGAGATAACTACAGGGTATTGTTAGCGACGCGTTTGCTTTGGGATAAGGGCGTTGCTGAATATGTCGAAGCAGCCCGTATTTTATTGCGCGACAATATTGATGTTGAATTTCTGATTGCGGGGAGCAGTGATACAGGAAATCCAGGCGCAATACCGCAGGAACAGATTCAGCAATGGCAAGATGAGGGCGTAGTGAATGTGCTTGGACATATTGAGCGCATGGAAGAATTGCTTGCCAATATCGATGTGGTCGTGTTGCCAACCACATATGGTGAAGGAGTGCCCCGCATCCTGTTAGAGACGGCGGCAACCGGGTTGCCTATTGTTGCTTCTGATACGGCAGGGTGCCGGGAAATTGTCGATCACCAAAGTAACGGAATTCTGGTTGCGCCAGGAGATGCTGTTGAGCTGGCACGGGCCATTAAAAATCTTCTGCAAACGAAGGAAGAACGGTTGAGGATGGGTAATGCAGGCCGAGTAAAGGTACTTAAAGAATTCGACGAGCAGAAAGTTATCGCAGAAACACTATCTGTCTATAGCGAGTTATTGTCTATCTATGGAACAAACTCTGTCGCTGCCATCCCTGATTAGCCCCAGTTCACAACAGTAATCCAGATCACATCAGTAATAGAGTTAAATGGAAAAATAAAAATGGTCGTAAATACCTTAAGCCATGAGCATAAGCCAAACGTTTGGAGAGCTACACCGGCGTTACACATTTCGCTAGTTTTGGTGAGTATTCCACTCTTTTTATTATTCAATGATGGCCTGCTACATATGGTCGGGTATTGGAATAATAAAGAAGAATACAGTCACGGTATTTTAATTCCCTTTATTGTCGCCTTTTTGATTTGGCAAAAAAAGGACCACCTTGAACGACTATCATTCGAAGGTTCATGGCTGGGATATTTGATGGTGGTTGCGGGTGTGGCCCTGCTATACATGGGTAAACTCAGTACTCTGTATGCCATCATGGAGTACTCATTTGTGATAGTGTTAATTGGTATAGCATTGGCCATGATGGGATGGCAGTCATTTAAGGTCATTATCGCGCCGATGATAATGCTGTTGTTGATGGTCCCTTTACCAAATTTCCTTCTCAATAATCTGTCTGCTGAGCTGCAACTTATATCTTCGGCTATTGGTGTCTGGTTTATTCGTCTATTTGATATCAGCGTTGCACTGGAAGGCAATGTCATAGATCTTGGCACGTTGAAGTTACAGGTCGTTGAAGCCTGTAGTGGTCTACGCTATTTATTTCCGCTGATGGCATTTGGATTTATTGCGGCCTATTTTTTCAAAGCACCTTTATGGAAGCGCGCTTTGGTATTCCTCTCTACCATTCCTATCACCATTTTTATGAACAGTTTTCGTATTGGCATCATTGGCATTACCGTCGAATATTGGGGTAGTTCGATGGCGGAAGGATTCCTGCACGATTTCGAAGGCTGGATCATCTTTATGTTTTCTGCTGGATTGCTGGGGTTGGAGATGTTTTTGCTGACGCGCATCGGCCGTGACCCGAGACCTTTGCGTGAGGTATTTGGCCTCGAACTGCCGACCGTAACGCCTAAAAACGCGACTATCATGCAGCGGCCGGTTTCAAAGGTTTTTATTGCCTCTGTTGTGACCATTTGGTCACTGGCCTTACTGGCCGAAACGCTACCTGCGCGAGAAGAGATTATCCCGGACCGAGCAAACTTTGCATCATTTCCTTTGCAGGTAGAACCCTGGACGGGACGAAGTGACCATCTTGATCAAATCTATATCGATGAACTTGATTTTAGTGATTATGCCCTGGTCAATTATACCGATGGCAATTCACAAACAATTAATTTATATGCCGCCTACTATGGTTCACAAAGTACAGGTGAATCTGCGCACTCACCAAGAACCTGTTTGCCGGGTGGTGGTTGGAAAATTACCAGTTTAACGCAACAGAATATTGATGGCGCCTTTGTGAATGGAAAGGCATTGGATGTCAACCGAGTGCTCATTGAAATGGGAGATCAGAGGCAGTTGGTATATTACTGGTTTCAGCAGAGGGGTCGAGTAATCAATAATGAATACCTGGTCAAGTGGTACCTATTTTGGGATGCGCTGACGCGTAATCGGACGGATGGCGCACTAGTACGGCTCACCACGAGTGTGAGAGCTGGTGATGATATCGAACTGGCGGACAGGCGACTGACCCAGTTTGCGAAAACGGTCAATCCGCTACTAAATGACTATATCCCCCTTTAAGCAGATCGCTCGGATATAGATATGGCGCTTTTTCTAACCTTCATTACAGCCATGTTTATCACCATGCTGCTTATCCCACCGCTGATGCGTTCAGCGCATCGATTGCAGATTGTGGACATGCCTAATGACCGCAAAGTGCATACCGGCGCAATTCCAAGAATTGGTGGAATTGCGATGGTTGCGGGCGCCATTATGCCTATCGTGATCTGGATGACACCTGATGCGAAAGAGGCAAGCTTGCTGTGGGGTATGGCCATTATTTTTATTTTTGGCATCTGGGACGATCGAAAAGATCTGGATTACCGCATAAAGTTCTTTGGCCAGACGCTGGCTGTGTTCGTGGTTGTATTTATTGGTGATGTAGTAATCACAACATTGCCAGCCATCGATATGCAGCCGATTCCATGGTTTATATCCTATCCTCTTACGATCCTTTTCCTGCTCGGGATCACTAATGCGATCAATCTGGCAGATGGCCTGGATGGCCTTGCCGGCGGCACTGCTTTATTGAGTCTAGGCGTTATTGCTTTGCTCGCCTATATGGAAGGAGATGTTGACTTACTACTGATCAGCCTGGCGATACTGGGCAGTATTCTTGGATTCCTTCGGTTCAATACTCACCCAGCACGTGTATTCATGGGTGATGGTGGTAGTCAGTTTCTAGGATTTAGTGTGGGTGTACTGGTACTACTTCTCACGCAGCACGAAAATGCACCGATTAGCGCAGCGTTGCCTTTATTGCTGCTAGGGTTGCCAATTCTTGATACGGTAATGGTTATGGTGACGAGAGTTAGAGAAGGCAGATCGCCATTTTCGCCTGACAAGAATCACATCCACCATCGACTGCTAGCATTGGGTTTCACCCATTACGAAGCAGTATTTACAATCTATGTAACCCAGGCGGCATTGGTATTAACAGCATATTCGATGTGTTACGAATCCGATATTACCATCATGATGGTATTCATCGTCTTCTGCGCCAGTGTTATTGCCTGCTTTCGGTATGCCACTATCATTGACTGGCAATTTCGTGGAATGTCAGAGACTGCAACCGCGAGCTATGTAGGCAGGGCGCTAAAATGGTTGCATGCAGGAGCCGAGGGGAAGATCACATTCTGGGCCTCTATACTCGCAGCAATATTGGTCTCGGGTTACTTTGTTATCGTAGCGGCCACAGTAAGTGAGGTTTCGAAGGATTTGGGATTGTTGGCTGCCGGATTGTTTATGATTCATGCAGTTCGACTAGCTGTCGGAGGCAAGCAGTCATTCTCATGGCTGGAGCGTGCCTGTGTCTACAGTCTCTGTGCTGTTGCTGGCTATCTCAGTTCCACAGACAATGACATGTCGATACTGCACACCCCTGCGGAGATGATTTTTTACGTAGTGCTGGCCGTTACGGTCGTCATTGGGTTCCGGTTTTCCATGGACCGTGCATTCATGATCAATACACTGGATTTCCTGGTGATATTTGCCGTGTTCACCGTCCCAAATCTGCCGGGGCAGGTTCTGAGCATTTATAACATGGGTGAATTCCTCGCCAAGTTGATCGTGCTGTTTTATGCGATTGAATTAATACTGACGAGAATAGAATTACATTGGCGCCTGTATGCGTTACGTACGGCTACGGTTGCTGCTGCGGGGTGGATTGGCTTGCGTGGAATTGCCGGTTAATTGCCGTCAATTGATTTACAGCGCTGGTTTTTGAGAAATATAGAGGAGAGGGTCGTGTATAACCATTCGATAAGTGGAAAGCTGCAAATCTGTGTATTGGTCGCGTTACTAACGATGGTCGGTGGTTGCAGCGGAAAAGAGGAGCGTATTACGAAACACCTGGAGCGCGCGCAAACGTATTACGCAGGTAGTGATTACGAAAAGGCCCGTGTCGAATTCAAGAACGTTTTACAGATGGATCCAAAGAATATCGACGCGATTATCGGGCAAGCGAAGGTATATGAAGCTCTGGAGAAATGGCGCGAGTCAGCTGGATTATTTCAAAGGGTGATCGATATTGATAAAACCCGCACTGACGCGAAAGAAAACCTCGCTAGAATTTACTTTCTTGCTGGCGGATATGAAAAGGCCCTGGAGCTTATTGAAGATGTATTGGTGAGTGATCCTGATAGCACTGTTGCACTCACAGTAAAGGGGGCATTGTTTGCACAAAAGGGTGACGTGGCTGGCGCCATGAAATTGGCCGATATGGCGCTGTCAGCCACACCAGACCATGTGGATGCCATCATGCTCAAGTCATCCCTGTTAACGCAGCGCAAGGAATATGACAAGGCCTTACAGATATTGAATCAAGGTTTAAAGACCCATACTGACCACCCTGGAATTATTTCCGTAATGGCCAGGATCAATGCCGACATTGGTAATGAGAGCAAGGCGATAGAATTGCTGCAACACCTTGTCACGATGAATCCTGGCGATATTCGATATCGAAGTCGATTGGCTGGATATTATACGCACCTGAAGAACTACGATTCTGCTGAGCAGGTATTCAGGGACGGCGTTCAACAAATGCCAGAAGAAAACGAGCCAAAGACCGCCTATATTGAATTCCTGGTGAAAATCGGCAAGGCAGAAAAGGCCATTGCTGAGCTGCGAGGTTATCTAGCAGATAAATACAACGCCGGAGAATTACAACTTTTACTTGCACGGTTGTATGAAGCGACGGGTAAGAAAGATCTGGCAATGAAACAGCTGTCAGAAATTATTAGTAGCCATGAGCTGGATCCGGACGCGCTCAAGGCGCGCGTTCAGCTGGCGAAGATGGCGGCCAGTGAGGCCCGTTATGATGATGCGCAGAATTTAGTAGATGAGGTACTTAAAGAGAATCCGAGAGACAACGATGGTCTCTTGGTCAGGAGCAAGCTCGCCATGCTTCGTAATGATCTGCCGGGCGCGATTGGTGACCTGCGAGCGATTATCAGAGATCAGCCCAATTCCGTGGAAGTTCTGAATCTTCTTGGCAGGGCCCATCTGGCCAACAAAGAGACTGAGCTGGCCAAGGAACAATTCGAAAAAGCACTCATTCTCAGCGGTAACTCGGCTGCACTGCAATTTCAGATCGGAGAGCTTTATCTCAAACATGGAGAAGATGCTGCTGCATTGTCCTTGCTTGAGTTAGCCGCGCGGGAAGATACAGCAGAGGTTGCTGTGCTTGAGGCGCTGTTCAAGGCTCAAATGGTGAATAAGGACTATGCGGCTGCCCGCCTTACATCTCAACGAGTGCGCGACAAAAACCCCGAGCAAAGTCTGGGGGATTATCTGGCTGGTTTGGTTCGCTCAGCAGAGGGTGATCACCTGGCCGCACTAAAACTTTTTAAGGCGGCTATGACAAAAACACCCGCTGCTGTAGAGCCCTTAAAGGCATTGATCAATAGCCGTCTGGCACTGAAGCAAGTCAATGAAGCTGTTACAGATCTCAAGCTGGTATTAAAAAACGAACCGAAACATTTTGCGGCCCAAAACATCCTGGGCGAGCTGTATGTAATGCAGAAAAATCCAGAAGACGCTGTTGCTGAGTTCCGTAAGGCATTGGTTATTAATCCGCAACTCGCGACGTCATATCGCGGTATTGCGTCTGCTTACATGGCGCTTAATGAACCGGAAAATGCAATAAAGATATTGCAGGAAGGTATGCAAACGGTAAAGCTTAATGAAGTTTTAGTCGATAATCTCGCCGCCCTCTACCAACGTGTTGGAGAGATCGATAAGGCCATCGATGTGTATAATGCAGCACTACTAAAGGAACCGGGCTCGGTAGTGTACGCAAATAATCTGGCTATGCTGCTTGTCTCCCACAAAGCTGACAAGGTGAGCCTTGATAGGGCCAGGGACCTGATTGATAATTTGCAAGGGCTCGAGAATCCGGCGTACCTGGACACGATGGGCTGGGTCCATTATTCCCGTGGCGAGTTCGATCAGGCATTGTCGTCGCTCCAGAAAGCAGCAGATGTCGCTCCAGGCCAGCCAATATTGCAGTATCACCTGGGCATGGTCCAATACAGGAAAGGCGACCATGTCGCTGCCAGGCAGAATCTCCAGAGCGCCTTGGATAACAAGGC
Organism: Gammaproteobacteria bacterium; assembly: GCA_032250735.1. Taxonomy (NCBI): domain Bacteria; kingdom Pseudomonadati; phylum Pseudomonadota; class Gammaproteobacteria; species Gammaproteobacteria bacterium. The sequence goes on along the minus strand of JAVVEP010000003.1, from coordinate 10,514 downwards.
AGATTTCGCCGGTCGGGACGAGGCGGTCGCGACGTTACAACAGATAACAACAGGCGGTTGATGCTGTATTAGAGGTCTTTTGGACGTATCAGTTTGAGCAGGTTGCAAGCGTGCGGGGGTAGATCCTTCCAGTTGTCCGGCATGGCCAGGCTGGCGATAGCGGCGGTTGTCAGTAGCTTTCCATCTTTGCTGTGCTCCGGTTTCCCTGCACAGAGGTAGACTAATAATTCATCCAGCCCCGGATTATGACCCACTAACAGTATGCTGCTGTATTTTTTGGGAATTCCTGCGAGCACTTGTAGTAAGGTTTCACGGTTTGCCATGTAGATATTGCTGTCATAGTGGATATGTTGCGGCGCGATTTCCAGCACTGAATTGACGGCCTCAATCGTTTGCCGGGCCCGCAATGCGGGTGAGCTCACTATATAGTCGGGCGCATATGCCTGCTCTTGCAGCCATCGTCCTACCCTGTTCGCATCACGTATTCCCCGATGAGAGAGTGGACGATCGTAATCCGAATCTGACAATGAATCCCAGTCGGATTTTGCGTGCCGAAGCAGTGTGAGCTGTCTGTTCATGACGGTATCTTCCCGCTAGAGGGTAGGCCCAGATGCGTCTTGATCTCGGACCAGAGCGCAATATAGGCCTGATTTGACCGGCTATGGGCGGCATAGCTGCTCAAGGGTGCCCTGCGTATCCCCATCTGTTCGATGTCACTGGCATAGGGTATCTGGCAGCCTAGAAAAGGCGGCAGGGTTTTTGGCGGCCTTTCGGTAATGATTCTGTGCAGATTTTTGCGTCGATCCACCATGCTGAAGAAGGGCAGTAGTAGGGGATTATTTTCCTGCTTCTCCAGAAAGTGCTGTAGTTGTTCGAGCGTACGCAGGGAAAGCGTGGTTGGGATGGTCGGTATGAGCAGGGCATCGGCGGCGGTAAATATATTCTCGGAAACCAGAGAGATGCTTGGCGGGCAATCGAGGAAAATGCAGACGTATTCATCGGTCAACTGCTTCAGTATTTTCCGTAGTCTACGGGTGGAATTTTTCATATCTTCCAGGTACAGATCCATATTGCGGTAGGAAAAATCGGCCGGTATCAGATCCAGGTTATCAAAATCGGTTGCCTTGATCGCTGTGGAGAGTTCATGTTTCCGTTGCAATAGTCCCTTCGCGCCGGATTTCACCCTGGGCTTGATGCGAAAATAATAACTTGCGGCCCCTTGGGGATCGAGATCCCAGATCAGGGTGCGGTAGTTTTCGGCGGCACACAGGAAGGCTAGATTGACCGTGGCGGCGGTCTTCCCTACCCCGCCCTTGATGTTATAGCTGGCGAGGATGTTCATAATACGCTTTCCGGCAGTTTTTCTTGTGGCTTGAATAGTGACTCAAACAGGTCCCGATTTTTCTTGCCCTGGAATGCTTGGTATACATCTGAGAATTCCTGATGGATGGCCATTTTATGGTGTTCCAGATTCTCTGCAAGCGCACCCATGGCCATCAGGGTCCTGGAGGAAGCATGCTCTTGCTGCAACATCTGCTCGGCAAACACGCGCATGGATTGCGCGTGCACTTCGAGGTCCTGGAAATCACCAAGGTTGCCCTGTAGTGACTTGAGCGTCCTGATCAGGGGTTTGATCTCCTTTTTCGGGAACAATGATGCAAAGAATTCCATCAGGTAGCGCAGTTTCTTGCAGGTCTTGCGCAGTTCGTGATATTGCATGGCCGGGGAGTCGGGATTGAGGGCGTTACCCTGTTTGAGTGCGCGCCTATATGCGCGCCATGTATATTGCTTTGCGATAAGTACAATCGGTATTTCTGCAGACTCTGCCGGATTGTCTATGCAAAGGCCGGTGTCCAGAAATTGCTCCCAGTCTTGTTTGAAGCGACGATAACGTGCCGAGCGTAGCGTCTTTTTCAGGTTCTTGTATTCGAGTGTGCGCTGCTTGTGTAAATAGTCTCGCAATGGTTCAAGGTCGCCGCGCATGTCATCCGGTAAGCTGCTGGCATACGTGTCGAAATTTAACAAATGTACATCCAGGTCGCGAGGCAGATTGGTTACGCTCCCCAGCCACGAAAACACGGCCTTGAATTTATCCACCTCAGTTTGCGGCAAGACCTGCTTGATCTGTGTCAGGGCCGAGCGTGTTCTGCGAACAGCAACCCGGAAATCATGTAAAAACTCGGAATCAATATTGGCCGCAATACCTTGTTCATTTGCCAGCATGGTGTGATAGAGGTTGTTAAGGATGAGTTGCATGGCGTGGTCGGCGCGATCCTGTGCATTCAACGGGATATCGATTTTTGAACTGTACTCACCCGGGGTTAAGCACAAAGAGCGTATCGCCAGATCATACAGACCCTCATTGCTGGCTATTGTGTGCGGATATTGTTCCAGTGTGTGGCGGAGTTTGCTGGCGGCCTTCCAGAATCCGCGCAGGGGGATAACTCGTGCTCGATAATCATCAATTTTTTGTCTCGAGGTAGCGGATTGACGGATCGCATTATGTTCCAGGACGATTCTGGCAACGGTTTTTTCCGCTTTATTCATTACGCGGATAGGTAGGGTTTCTTGCTGGATATTGATCAGTGGCAGCAGGGCGCGCATCTCCAGCAGGGGTGCTATCTTATCCCGCAGCAGACCCGTTGCCAGATCCTGCGCAAACACAGCGGTGGCCTCCGTATTCTCCTGCATTGCGATGTTCTTGCCAGCGGATCTTGACTGAAGTACATAACGGCGGAACTGCCGGGATTGATCCTTATACAGACAGAGATCAGCCTGATAGAGACGCCAGTCGAAACTGTCGTAATAGATTCGGGTTGCATGTTGGCAGGGCTCGACTGTACAGCGGATCTCCTGCTGTAAATGTGCAATCAGGGTGTCCCTCTGACTGATATCGGCCAGCAAAAAATCGATGGGTCGGGAAGGTCTGTTTATCTTGGGCTTATTCATCATGATGTGTGTTGCTATAAAATCAGACCAACTGATTTGTACCAAAAGCCATTTTCTCCAATCCGGTCTACCGTGTACTGAAAATCAACCGGAGTTAATTACGTCAGTCTAGTTGAGTTTGGCTGAACGCTCGCCTGCGACGAGCCTGTGCGAGTGATGACCGTCGCCTGTGTCATGCGTGTGCAGCTGCCGGCTGACAACGCAGGGGCTTACCAGTGCAACGCCCTGAGTCGTGCGGTCTTTTTCTGTTGGTGTGCCTGCATGCGTTGCAGGATATCGCTCAATGTACTGAGGGCCTTGATGATGTGCGGTCCCTTGTTGAGCATGACGCAGTCGGCTCGGCCGCTCATGGCGGCATCGGTGTATTCCGGGCGGGAGAGATCACCGTTCTTGGCCAGGCTTTCCAATACCTGCGTGGCCCAGATCACCGGCACATGGGCCGCTTCGCACAGCCACAGCAGTTCCTCCTGGATCTCCGCGAGACGCACGCCGCCCAGCTCCACGGCCAGGTCGCCGCGGGCGATCATCACCCCCAGTGGGTGGCGTCCCAGGGTGCCCAGCAGGATCTCCGGCAAGTGGCGTACTCCCCGTGCGGTTTCGATCTTGGCGATGATTGGTAAGTGTGGCTTTCCGCGTTGCGCCAGTGCGGCGATGAGGCATTCCATGTCGCCCAGGCTCTCTACAAACGAGAAGCCCACCATGTCGGCCAGCTGGCAGACGGTGTCGAGATCGCGCAGATCCTTCTGGCTGAGGGGTGGCAGATTGAGTGGGGTGGAGGGGAAATTGAAGCCTTTCTCGGCCAGCACAGTGACACCCTTGTCATGGGCATGGACGATATTCAGCAGGGCGCCTTCGGGGCCGATCGCAGTGACCACGGCCCCCAGTTTGCCGTCGTCGATCCATACCAGATCATGCACCTTGAGCGCCTTCACCACCTCTGGGTGAGTACAGCCAATGCTGGCGGGCGCCATCACCTCACCTACAGGATTCAGGATCGCCGCGCGGCCCGGTGTCTGGCTGGCCGTCAGCAACAATTTGTCGCCCACGTGCAGGCGAATCGTTACCGACATGCCCGGGAAGTCGGCAAAACGCTGTTCGGAGAGCGTGTGGAAGCCCCCGTCGGCATCAGCCCGTTGCCAGTGGAACGGGGTATCCGCCGCCACGTAGGCACTGCGTTTACTCTGCGCCAGCCATGGCCCCGATGCCATCCGGTGGACGATATGCAAGCTGCGTTTCTTGCCGCGGGTGTCAACCAAGCGTAGGCGATCATCCGGCTGGAGTTGCTCGAATACCTCGTCGGGCAGGCTCAGCTGTCCCGCCGGTGCGGAGCCTTTCCGATAGATCAGCGCCTCTCCGGGCATTACCATCGCGCCGAGCGTATTGCGTCGTACATGCACATGTTTTACTGCCGGCTCGCGTTCCAGGGGGCCGGTGCGAATCTTGTGGCCGGCCAGGTCCATGAGAATCCTGCACGTCCGGCCTTCGGCGGCGGCAAGCTTCCTGACGAGCTGGGCCATGGACTCCTAGGTATCTTTGTCGTCGTGGGCACAATTGATGCGAGCGCAATCCATCCCCTGGCGGATGAGGGCCCGCACCAGTCCGGCGTCCAGCGCGGCCTCGTGGGGCAGGGTCACCATGATATATGCCTCGCGCTCCGGATTGCGTGGTCCGAACAGATGTCGGGTATTGCCTTCCATGGTTTGCAGGGCCTGCGTATAGCGTTCGGCGAAGGTCTGTTGCTGAAATTGATCAATGGGCGCGCCCAGTGCCCGGCCGAGGATGTTGGCCACCTGATTCAGGGTGCCGAGCACATGGGCCTCGCAACGGCCGAGGGAGGATAATCCCGCTTGCGCCAACCGCTCCTGAAGGGGGCGCAGGTCGTGGCGGCGCAGGCTAAGGTAGTGGGCCAGATTTTGCGCGCTGTCACTGCATTGGCCGACAGGGTAGTTCCCGGCATACGGCGACAGCCGTGTCGCCGCCCCGTCGATCACGAGGCTGCGCAGGTTGATGATCTCTTCCAGCAGGGCGCTTAGCGTGGTTTCTGCGCTGGCTTCAAGGGATTCCGGGTTCTGCAGTGCATATTGCGGCATGGTGATACCTCATCGATCACGCCGCACTGTAGTCGAGTTTTGTGACATGAATGTGACATCCGCCAATCGTCTTCTGACGGAGTATGAGTGCAGTAGCCGTTGCCACTTCATACCTTCGCGGCCTTTGGTGTCTGCGGGGAAATGGCAGACGGATGGCCGTTATTTTTGTGCCTGATTATGGTGGCATGTGGAAGGAAGATGCTTACCCAGACGGCGACCGTGAAATACAGGGTCATCCACGGTATTTCAGCCGCCCATACAGGCCAGTCAAAACTTTGCCGGTAATTGCCGGCCATGTCGCGCAGGCCCTCCCACAGGGGGAGATATGCCTTGTCTGCGACCGTATCAACCACGTAGCGTTGCCAGTACATGGGCACATCAACCAGGATCATGAACACCAGAAACCCGATGCCAAACAGGGTTGCGGTGAAAAGAAAAGTACGCCCTTGTTTATCGGCTGCGGGCCATAACGATAAACAGCCGACAACCAGAAGCAGGCCGGAAAATGCCCACAGGGATTCTTCCACGACGCTGCCCAGATAATTCGTGGTTATCGCCGCATACCAGGAAAAGACTTCGGCGATAACGATGATGGGAATCAGGGACAGCGACAGGAACACCGCCAAACCCTTGTCCGTCATTTTTCCCGCCTCATGCAGAAGCAAGGCACACTGCGCCATAAAGAAAATCTCTGCGACGGTGGTTACGGTGCGGCCGATCAAGATGCTCGACAGCCAGTGGTCCAGCAGGGCGATCCGTTCAAGATCGATGCGCGGTAAAAAGGAGCGGAAGGCGCAAACCGTCACATACACAAATGACAGCCAGATCATGAGCAATCGCCGGTTGAAGATGGAGGGTGGATAAATATCTTTTCTGCGCCATAGCCATCGGTAAGATAAAACCCAGAGGGTGATGTTAATGACAGAGATTGCCGATAACGCATACCACCATGTTTCAACCGTGAGCATTTTATGTCTGTCTCCTGTACATCGCTGACCAGGGCCGGGTTGCGAGCCGGGCCTTTGCGCGATTGTTTCCGTTCGCCCCTGTCGAGCCATCTCGTTGCCGGGGATGTGCTGGACCGTTATCGCCGGCAACTAGCGACGATACGTCCCGGTGGCTTCCAGTAAAGCTTATGTGTTTCGGGTTGATTGTAGGCCCCTGTTGCCCACTTTGAGTCAGTGATGCTTCACGTTGGCCACCGTGCTGGTGTTTTACATCCTGGTGCAGTCGCCGGCGTTTTCATAAAACTGTCATCGTCCGTTCTTCAGCGGTACACATTTCCGCGCTAGATTGACGCTCCGAGTCTCCATCACACCGGGTGTCTTCATGTGCCGTAAAGAAGTCAGCAAAGCCTTTAATCCCTTTCGCATGGACGATCTGCTTTTCACCACGCTTCCCCGGGCGATAAAGCGCCCCGCGATCAATCTGTGCGAAAGGCTGTTGGGGCTAAACGGATTGGCCGAGGGATATGAACGCCTGGCGGCGACCAACACGGCGGATGCGTTTGCGGCGCTGACACTGAAATATCTGAATATTACCCCGCGTGTGGTCGGTGGTGGACTTGCCAATATCCCCAGCACCGGGCCGGTCGTGGTGGTTGTCAATCACCCCTTTGGCGGTATCGAGGGGTTGATCCTGACGCAGTTGCTCCGGCAGGTGCGGCCCGATGTGCGGATTATGGCCAACAGCCTGCTCCGGCGCATCCCGGAACTGAGAGACACCATCATCGGTGTCAATCCTTATGGCCATGCCCGTGCCACCCGCGCCAACATGAAACCGCTGCGTGAGGCCGTGCGCTGGCTGGATAACGGCGGACTGCTGGTGGTGTTCCCGGCGGGGGATGTGTCCCGCTTCTGTCTGTCCAGTCTTGGTGTGCGTGACGGCCGGTGGAATGCCACCATAGCGCGCATGGTGCGTATCACCGAGGCGACGGCGGTGCCGATCCATATTGCCGGGCGCAACAGCGCACTGTTCCATACGCTGGGCCTGTTGCATCCTGTGCTGCGCAGCCTGATGTTGCCGCGCGAGCTGAGCAACAAGCGCGATCGCGTGATTGCGCTGCGTATCGGTGAATCCATCAACCCCCGGCGCCTCGTCAGTAACGGCAGTGATGACGACATTGCCAAATACCTGCGCCTGCACACCCACATGCTGGCTAGCGCCCCCGAGGACAAGAGGCCGGTGCCGTTGGTGCCGCAAAAGGCGATGACTGCAGTGGCCGGGGCGATCGAGTCGCAACTGCTGGCCGCCGAGGTCGCCGCCCTGCCCGCTCACCAACGGCTGGCCGAGAGCGGCAGCCTCAAGGTCTACTATGCCCGCGCCGCGCAGATCCCCTGGTTGCTGCAGGAGCTGGGTCGCCTACGCGAGCTGACCTTTCGCGCCGTCGGCGAGGGCACCGGGAATGCAACGGATATCGATCTCTACGACAGCTACTATCTACACCTCTTCATCTGGAACGACGAGAGCCGCGAAGTGGTGGGGGCCTACCGCCTGGGGCTGGCCGATGAGATCGTGCAGAAATACGGCAAAAAGGGGCTCTATAGCTATTCCCTGTTTCGCTATAGCCGGCGGCTGCTCAAGGCGCTCAACCCGGCGATTGAGCTGGGCCGTTCCTTTGTCCGTCCCGAATACCAGCGCAGCTACACCCCATTGATGCTGTTGTGGAAAGGGATCGGTGTGTTCGTCGTCAACCATCCGCATTACGCCGTGCTGTTCGGACCGGTGAGCATCAGTAACGATTACAGTTCCGTCTCCAAGCAACTGTTGATTGATTTTCTGCGAGCCAATAACTTCGACCATCAGCTCAGCCGCCAGATTCGCCCGCGAAAACCGTATCGCGGTGCGCTGCGTCCCGTCTGGCACAGGACCGAACTCGCCGGCATGGCGACCATCGACGAGGTCTCGGAACTGGTCTCCCTCCAGGAGAGCGGTGGCAAGGGTGTGCCGATCCTGATCAAGCAGTACCTGAAGCTGGGGGGGCGTCTGCTCGGCTTCAATGTGGACAAGAATTTTGGCGACTGCATTGACGGCCTGATCATGGTCGACCTGCGCCAGACCGATGAGCGTGTGCTGCAAAAATATATGGGCAAGGACGGCGTGGCCGAGTTCAGGGCCGTGCATAACCAGGATGTGGAGAAGATCGCCTGATCTGCCCCTGCCATGGTGGTGGAAAATATGCTACCGGGTAGCCGCGGCGCGGCTCAGTCGATGAGAAACTCCCGAAATTCACCACGCATGCAGTGGTTGGATGCCATGGAGGCGGAGTAGGCGCCGGCATTGATGAGGGCGAGGTGATCCTGCGTGCTGAGGTCGGGCAGCAGGGCGTTCTCATACCAGACGTCGAGCGCCTCGTTGATGTTGCCGACCACGTGCACCGGGGTGCAGGGGCTGTCGTCGCGGTACAGCGGTACCGGCTGGAAGGGCAGTCCGTAGTGGGCCGGTTCGGGGGCGATGTTGAAGCCGGCATTGACGCCGACGAAGGTGATCTCCCGTTTCTGTTCCACATAGGTCTTGCTGAGCAGCAACAGACCGGCGTCCTTGACCAGGTAATCGCCCGGCTCGACCTCCAGGTGCAGCCCGCTGGCGCCGAAATGTCGGTGCAGAATCGCGGACCACTGTTGCAGGTCCAGCGGCGCATCATCGGCCAGGTGGGGTACGCCCAGGCCGCCGCCAATATTCACGTGGGTGATGCTGCCGGCGGTGTCGATAAACCACTGGCACTCGGCGACCACCTGGTCGAGCTGCGCCAGCTGCGGGGTTAGGTAGCCACAGCCGGTATGGAAGTGGATCTTGTGCACGCTCAGGTCGTACTGGCGGGCAATGTCCAGCGCCTGCTGGAACTGTTCCCGATAGATGCCGAACTTGGTGGTGACGGAGCCGGCGTATTGCAGTTTTTCATTGCAGGCGCGGCCGATGCCGATGCCGGGATTGACCCGGATGCCGATCGACGAGCCCGGTTTCAGTCTGCCCCAGCTGTGTATCGTGTGCAGGGAATCACAGTCCATCACCAGGCCATCATAGCGGGCGAGGCTGGCATAATCCTGCGCCGACAGGCTGGTGGCGGTGAACGAGATCGCCGACGGGGCAAAGCCGCAGCTGACGGCATGCTCGACCTCGCGGGGTGAGCAGGCGTCAATGCCGCACAGGCCGGTCTGTTTGAGCACGGTCAGCAGGGGGGCAAAGCGGTTGGCCTTCATGGCGTAGAGCAGGGACGAACGCCCGCCCAGCCCGGCATCCGCCAGCGCCTGGGTGAGGCGGGCGAGATTGTCGCGTACCCGCGCCGCCGAATAGACAAAGCTGGGCGTCCCGAACTGTTCCGCCAGGGTCTGGACCGAGTGCCCGTTAAACTGCAATTGCTGCCCCTGGTAGCAGAGGTCGGGCCTCTGCCACCAGTCATGGGTGGAGGTGGTCGTCATGTTGCGGTGCGGGACTAGCCGGTTGCCAGGTGCAGGTCGTGTTCCGGCAGGGAGAGGGGGATCTCCTTCTTGCCGCTGACCCAGCCACGACAGTTATGGCTGCCACAGGAGCAGGGGAACTGCTTGAACAGGTAGTCCTCGGTGTCGGCATAGTCCATATACAGGAAGCTGTTGGCCGGAATATCCCTCAACGCGGTGACCGTCAGGGTCTTCATGTCCAGGAATACATTGGGTGAGCAGGAGTGCAGAAAATACCCGGAGAAATAGGGGTCGAACAAATGCTTGCTCGGGCTGATTTGCAGCGTGTGCTGACGAATCGTGTCGATTATTTCACCTGCCATCCTGGCAATGACGTCGCCCCGCTTAAGTGGGCGATAACTGATTACCCCCTGGCCAGAGGTGGCGTCTTTGTGGACAACGGCAAAGTCGCTCGCCTTTGGGAAAAGGGGATCGTCTCCATAAATGGGAGGGTAAAGCATCGTTTGTGTACTCCGAAAATAGGGTGATTAATGAGGGTATGCCTGTCGCCACTGGGTGAGTCTGGACAGGCATGGTCTAACAAAGTTGCTATATACGGATGTTTGACGGCATCAACAAACGGAAAATATCGATCGTCTTGATTGAAAAAATTAATCGTTGGCGGTGTGGCCACCGAGGCAGGCGTTCGGCCGCTCACCCCCCGCCCATGGAATCACGTACAATCCCCCAATGCGCCCGTTTTCCGCCCTTCTACTATTACTCCTGCTGCTCTCGATCAGTGCCTGCGGCTTCCATCTGCGCGGCTCGGTGCAGTTGCCGCCCGCGCTGTCGGTGCTGGCGCTGCTGGATGCCGCCCCGGCGACGGACATCGCCCCGGAGCTGGGTCGCGGGCTGAAGGGCGCGGGGGTGCGGCTCGACGCCTCGGCCCCGATGCAGTTGCAGATACGCGCGGAACAGTACGGCAAGCGGGTGTTGTCGGTGGACGCCTCGGGCAGGGCGCAGGAATACGGCCTGAGCTACACGGTGCGGTTTTCGCTGCGGACGGCCGACGGCGTGCTGTGGTTGCCCGAGACATCGG